>NZ_LLXS01000013.1:0-85504 GCF_001431585.1 Stenotrophomonas pictorum JCM 9942
AGCCCACGCCGAGAAGCAGCAGGCCGAGCACCAGCGCCTGACCGCCACCCTGGTGCTGTCGGCGCTGGTGCACGGCCTGCTGCTTCTCGGCGTGGGCTTTGCCGTCAGCGACAACGCGCCGCTGGTGCCGACACTGGATGTCATCTTCAGCCAGACCAGCACGCCATTGACGCCCAAACAGGCCGACTTCCTGGCCCAGGCCAACCAGCAGGGCGGCGGCGATCACGACACCGCACAACGCCCGCGCGATGCGCAGGCCGGTATCGTACCGCAGGCCCAGAACGGCCTGGCGCCGGTACCGCTGCAGGCGCAAAGCGCGGCCACCCCACCGCCGCCGCAGGCCCGGGTGATCACCAGCGAGCAGGGAAAGGACCGCGTTGCCGAGGTGCAGCCGCAGCCACTGCCCGATCGCCCGGACAGCAATGCGCCGATGAGCGCACGCGAGCAGCGCGATGCGGAAATGGCCCGACTGGCGGCCGAGGTGCACCTGCGCTCGGAGCAGTACGCCAAACGCCCGAACCGCAAATTCGTCTCGGCCAGCACCCGCGAGTACGCCTATGCCAATTACCTGCGGGCGTGGGTGGATCGCGCCGAGCGGGTGGGCAACCTGAACTATCCCGATGAAGCCCGCCAGCGCCGGCTCGGTGGACAGGTGGTGATCACCGTCGGGGTGCGCCGCGATGGCAGCGTGGAAAGCAGCCGCATCCTGCGCAGCAGTGGCGTGCCGCTGCTCGATGCCGCCGCGCTGCGGGTGATCGAGCTGGCCAAACCCTTCCCGGCATTGCCGAAAACCGACGACAACATCGACATCCTGCAGGTCACCCGCACCTGGGTGTTCCTGCCCGGCGGCGAGCTGCACGACGATCGCTGAAACAACCGGCCCGGCCAGATCCACCGCTGGCAGGCCAGCGCCGGAGGATCAACAGACCCATTACGACACGTGCGCGGGCGCAGGACATCCACCTCGCAGCGTGACTCAGCTCTGCCTGGAGGCCCGCAGCGCCTGCTGCTCGATCAGGGTCAGCGCGACGTTGTCGCGCAGATAGGCCGGCTGCACCAGCTCCGGAGCGATGCCTTCGCCGCGGGCCATCATCGGTACCGCGATCTGCAGCACATCGGCCGCGCGCGGCAGCGCCTGCGCATCCACCAAAGCCAGCCGCGACTGCAGGCGGCTGGCCAGCACGCCCTCACCGGCGGCGAATCCGCTGCCGACACCGGCCCAGTCCGACGCCTCACCGGGCACATCCACCGCGTCCGGTGCCAGCAGCCGCTCGTGTTCCTGCAACACCAGGTCGCCGGCCGCATCACGCAGGTAGCTGGCGCTGTAGAGCTCGCCCATGCGCGCGTCGATGCAGGCCAGCACCCGCGGCGCGGTGTGCGGTGCGCGCAACGCCAGCGTCTGCAGGGTCGACACCGGCAGCAGCGGACGGTCCAGCGCCAGGGCGATGCCCTGGGCGATGGCGATCGCCAGCCGCACCCCGGTGAACGCGCCCGGGCCGCGGCTGAGCGCAATGCCGTCGAGCTGGCTGCGGACAAGACCGGCTTCGGCCAGCAGCTGTTCGGCCCACGGCAGGCTCAACTCGGCGTGCCGGCGCGGCGCCACTTCAAACCGCTCCAGTACCCGTCCATCCACATGCAGGGCGACGGAACAGGCTTCGGTGGCGGTTTCAAAGGCGAGCAGCTTCATGGCATCAACATCAGGAAAGGGAGAACGGGGGCGCAGCGGTCCCGTCGTCATCGACGGATGGCCCGGGCGGCGTGTCCGGCGCCCATTGTCGCGCAAAGAACGCCTGCACATCGGCCAGCTCGCGGGTGCGGCGGAACGGCGGCAGCGAATCGAGGAACACCCGGCCGTAGCCGCGTGACAGCAGCCGCGGGTCGCACAGCACCAGCACCCCACGATCGGTCTCGCTGCGGATCAGCCGCCCCACGCCCTGCTTGAGCGCGATCACCGCCTGGGGCAACTGCTCATCGCGGAACGGATTGCCGCCGCTGCGGCGGATCGCGTCCAGCCGCGCCTCGAACACCGGATCATCGGGCGCGGCAAAGGGCAGCTTGTCGATCACCACCACGCTCAGCGCATCGCCGGTCACATCCACGCCCTCGCGGAAACTGGCCGAGCCCAGCAGCACACCGTTGCCCGACTCACGGAAACGCTGCAGCAGGCTGGCGCGCGGCGCCTCGCCCTGCACGAACAGCGGCCACGGCCCGCCACGCAGCGCCTCGGCTGCCTCGCGCAGCGCGCGGTGCGAGGAAAACAGCAGGAACGCCCGCCCTTGCGAGGCCTCCAGCACTGGCCGCAGCGTTGCGATCAACGCCGCGCCATAGCCACGCGCCGCTGGATCCGGCAGCTGCTTTGGCAGATAGCACAGCGCCTGCTGTTGCCAGTCGAACGGGCTGGGCTGGACCAGCGAGTCCGGATCCTCCAGCCCCAGCCGGCTGGCCAGATGGGCGAACCCGCCATCCACGGTCAGCGTGGCCGAAGTGAACACCCACGCCGCCAGCGAGCGCTGGCGGTGCTCGCGCAGCGGTCCGGACACATCCATCGGCGTGCGCTGGCAGCGGAAGCCGCGCGGGGTCAGCTCGTACCAGAGCACGTCGTTGTCATCGGCCGGCGCCTGCGCATCCTCGGCAGGATCGGCTTCGAAATCGAACAGTGGCAGGTCCTCGCCCAGCCAGCGCGCCAGCCGTGAGACCCCCTCCTGCGCACGCGCGTGACAGGCATCCAGACCCGGCGAGGCCTCGCGCACCAGCGCCAGCGCATCGCGCAGCTGCGCCAGCGCCGCGGCCAGCGCATCGAAGCCCTCGGCGACCTCGGGCTGGGCCAGCGCCCGCCAGCGGGTACCGCGCGGTGGCAGGTCCTCCATGGCACTGCGCAGCTCACGCAAGGCCAGCTCCAGCGTCGCCGCCGGCTGCTGCAGGGTGGCCTGCGCACCGGCCACGCTGCGGCATTCGGCCAGGCAGTCGCGCGCCAGCTCCTGCCACGGTCGCATGCCGAATCCTTCGCCGAAGAAATTGGCCGCCAGTTCCGGCAGCTGGTGGGCCTCGTCGATCACGAACGCCTGCGCGCCGGGCAGGATTTCGCCGAAGCCCTCCTGCTTGAGCGCCAGATCGGCCAGGAGCAGGTGGTGGTTGACCACCACCAGGTCGGCCTCCTGCGCCCGCTGCCGCGCGCGCACGACGAAACAGTCGGTCCAGAACGGGCAGTCCGTCCCCAGGCAGTTGTCGACGGTGGAGGTGACCATCGGCAGCAGCGGCGAATCGTCGGCCAGCCCGTCCAGCTCGGCCATGTCGCCGTACTGGGTGCGCCCGGACCAGGCCAGTACCCGCTGGAACTGCGCCACCTGCTCGGGGCTGCTGAAACGCGGCTCGCCGCGCGCCTGGTCGAGCCGGTAGCGGCACAGATAGTTGGCCCGCCCCTTCAGCAGCGCCGCGCGATGGCCCACCCCCAGCGCCGCCCGCACCCGCGGCAGGTCGCGGTGATAGAGCTGGTCCTGCAGCGCGCGGGTACCGGTGGAGATGATCGTCTTCAGCCCGGACAGCAGCGCGGGCACCAGATAGGCGAAGGTCTTGCCGGTACCGGTGCCGGCCTCGGCCAGCAGCACATCGCGCTGCTCGAATGCGTCGGCGATGGCGCCGGTCAGGCGCAGCTGCGCCGGGCGCGGCACGAACGCGTCGATCTGGCGCGCCAGATCGCCGCCCTCATCAAGCGCTTGGCAACTGCGGTGGACCAGATCGGACATGGTGGGCACGCCAACCGTCAGCCGACCCCGGCGCGGCCGGAATCGGCAGCCGGATCAGTAGCGTTTGATCCCCGGCACCGTGCAGCCTTCAATCTGCGCATGCGCGGACACCGCGTTTTCCTTTTCGGCGCGGGCCAGACGGGCCTGTTCGATCGTGGCCCAGTGCCGACGGCACAGCGGGCCGGTACGCGAGCCCAGGTCCACCGCCTTCTTGGCCAGGGTCTCGGCGCGCACCCAGTCGCCCTGCAGCAGCGCCACTTCAGCGCGCTCCTGGAGGATGCCCGGATCGTTGTCCACATGCAGCAGCGCCTGGTTCAAGGTCTCGGCCGCAGCGGCCAGATCACCGGCCTTGCGCTGGGCGATGGCCGCCTCGCGCAGGTCATCGACCTGCGGATCACGCAGCGGCTGCACCGACAGCTCGGTGTCATCGACGCCGGCCGCGGCCTCCACCGCCGCCAACCGCTGCGCCGGCGTGGTGGTGTCGAGCGGCACCGGCGGCGCCGAGGGCGCGCTCACACAGGCGCTGAGCAGCAGGGAGGTCGCCGAAACAACCAGTACAGAGCGGATCAAAGACATGCCATTCATGGTCATCATTATCGCGCAGGCGTTTCTGAAGCGGGCGTGGAGGCCGGCTCCGGCTCTTTGCGGTCGAGCCCGAACCAGCTGCGCCAACCACCGCTTTGCGCCTGCTCTTCGGCCGGAGGCGCCGCTTCCGGCACGGTGCAGGGCACGTACTGCGGCGCGAATCCGGCCACGAACGGTAAGCGACGGGCCCCCGGGCAGCCCTCGTCGGTAGCGTTGCTGCCTTCGGCTTGCACGTACTGCCAATCCAGCCCCTTGTTGCTCACCCGCAACGCCGCGCTGGGCAGGTTGCGGAAGATGCCCGACCACACCCGCATCGCGCCCGAGGCGCCGTACAGGCCGGTCTGCTCGTTCTGGTCGTTGCCCATCCAGATCACCGCCAGATGGTCACCGGTGTAACCGGCATACCAGCTGTCACGGCCATCGTTGGAGGTGCCGGTCTTGCCCGCCGGATGCAGCCGCCCCAGTCCGTCGGCATTGAGCCCGGCAGCGGTACCGCTGGACACCACCTGCTGCAGCCCCACGCTGATCAGGTTGGCGGCGATGGAGTCGCCTTCCTGGGCGGGCGCCGGGCTCTTGTCGTAACGTTTGAGCAGTTTGCCCTGCGCATCGACCACACCGCGCACCGCATGCAGCGGCTGGATCTCGCCGCCGGAGGCCAGGAACTGGTACAGCTGGGCCATGCCATACGGGCTCTGGTCGGTCGCGCCAAGGATCACCGACGGATTGGAGTCGGCCTTGAGCCCGGCCAGCACGTGGATCAGCTGGGTCAACCGCTCCGGCCCGACCTGCATACCGATCCGCACCGTGGCCTGGTTGTAGGAGCGGGCCAGCGCATCGATCAACCGCACCGTGCCATGGCTGCGGTTGTCGGAATTGTTCGGCGTCCAGTTGCGGCCGCGGCTGAGCTTCACCGTCACCGGGGAGTCATCCACCCAGCTGGCCAGCGAAAAACGCTCCGGCTGCGCCAATGCCAGCAGGTAGACGAACGGTTTTAGCAGGGAGCCGACCGGACGATGCGCCTCGATGGCGCGGTTGAAACCCGGTTCGGACACGTCGCGGCTGCCGACCACCGCCAGCACGTCACCGTTGTGCACATCGGTGACCACCAGCCCGGCCTGCAATTCGGGACGGCGCTTGTTTTCCAGCGACTTGATCGTGTGGCCCACGGCACCTTCGGCATAGGCCTGCGCCGAGGGCGACATGCCGGTGAACACGTTCAACCCGGCGCCCTGCAGCACGCTTTCCGGGTAGTCGTTGCCCAGCTGGCGACGCACCAGGTCGATGTAGGCCGGGAACCGGTTGGCGGCGGCGATGCCCGGGGTCTTGGACACGCCCAGCGGTGCCTTCAGCGCACGCTGGTATTCGGCATCGTCGATCAGCTGGCTTTCGTGCAGCTTGCCCAGCACGAAGTTGCGGCGGTCCAGCGCGCGCTCGGGATTGCGGCGCGGATCGTAATAGGACGGCCCCTTCACCAGCCCGATCAGCAACGCCACCTGCTCGGTGGTCAGCGAACCGAGATCGCGGCCGAACCAGAACTCGCCACCGGAGGACACACCATGGATGGCCTGGCTGCCACGCTGGCCCAGGTAAACCTGGTTGAGGTAGGCCTCCAGGATCGTGGCCTTGTCATAGCGCGCCTCCATGATCAGCGCGTACAGCACCTCGTTGAACTTGCGGGTGAGCGTCTGCTCCTTGCCGATTCCGAGCAGGCCGCTGCGGGCCAGCTGCTGGGTCAGCGTACTGGCCCCCTGCCGGCTCTGTCCGCCAGAGCGCACCATCACCCAGACCGCGCGGATGATGCCGCTGATATCGATACCGTGATGGCGGTTGAAATCACGGTCTTCCACCGCCTGCAGGCCAGTGACCAGCAGCTCCGGCGCATCGGCCAGGCGCACCAGCCGGCGCTCTTCCTGCTTCTGACCGTACAACGTGGCGATCCGCGCCGGATCCAGCCGCGCCACCTTCAGCGCCTTGCGCGTATCGGCCTCGCGCAGCGACGCCACCTGCCCGCCGGATACCGCCACCGTCACCTGGCGTGGCGCCACGCGGCCATCCACATCCACATAGCCGCGGCTGGAAATGCGGAAACTGCCGCCCTCCACCCGGTAGGTGCCCGGGCTGGTGCCCGCGCCGTCATCCCGGTAGCCGGACGCGGCCAGCTCGGTCTTGAGCGTGTTGGCATTCATCGCCAGGCCAGGGCTGAGCACCAGCGGTCGCGCGTAGACGCGGGTGGGAATCTGCCAGCGCAGCTCGCCGAAGCGCTGCGTCACCTGGGTGTTCAGATACGCCGTATAGGGAATAAGGAAACCCAGGCCCAGCGCGACTGCCGCCATTCCCCAGGTGATCAGGCGCTGGCGCCACAGGGGACCATTGCCGCCGGTATCGTCGTCCAGCATGTCGGAATCGTAGCGTCGTGGCACAGGAATGCGAGAATGTAGGTTGAGGCGAGTCTAACGCAGCCATGTCCTGCGGCGCGGCGATACACCCTTCCCTGCTTAAGCTGGAGTTCCAACGGAATGTCGATGTCCCTGGCCGATGCGCGCTACCACATCAATCGCGTCATCGGCCTGATCCGCCGCGGTCTGGCCAGCCTGCGTACCCGTGGCTGGAAGGCCACACTGCACCGGGTCGGGGTGCATACCCGTCGTCAACCCGTGCCACGCCGGGAACCGCTGTTCGCCCCCGCCACAGTCCCATTTGCACCGTTCACCGTCCCTGCCAGCGACCAGCCCGTCGCCAGCATCGTCATTCCGGTCTACAACCACTGCCGGCACACCCTGGCCTGCCTGCGCGCGCTGGCCGCCCATCCGCCGGCAACCCCCTGCGAGATCCTGGTGATCGACGATGGCAGCAGCGATGAAACCGCTGACTGGATGCCGCAGATCGAAGGCCTGCGGTATCACGTGCGCGCTCAGAACGGAGGGTTCATCGCGGCCTGCAACGATGGCCTGCGGCTGAGCCGCGGGCAGTACGTGGTGCTGCTGAACAACGATACGGTGCCGCAACCCGGCTGGCTGGATGCACTGATGACCACGTTCCAGACCGTGCCCGAGGCCGGTCTGGTCGGCGCCCAGCTGCTGTATCCGGATGGACGGTTGCAGGAATCCGGCGGCGTGGTCTTCGATGACGGCAGCTGCTGGAGCTATGGCCGCTTCGAATCGGCCGAAGACCCCCGCTACATCAGCCTGCGCGATGCCGACTACTGCTCGGGTGCGGCGCTGGCATTGCCGCGCGCGCTGTTCGAGCAACTGGGTGGCCTGGATACCCGCTACGCGCCGGCCTATTACGAAGATACCGACCTGGCCTTCCAGGTCCGCGCGGCCGGCTACCGCGTCCTGGTGCAGCCGGCCAGCCGTGTCGTGCATGACGAAGGCACCAGCAACGGTACCGATACCGGCAGCGGCGTAAAGGCCTACCAGGTGCGCAACCAGAAGGTGTTCGCGGACAAGTGGCGCGACGCCCTGCGCGGGCAGCTGCCGGTCGGAAGCGTTCCTTCGCCGGCCCTGCTGCACCGCGGGCAGCGGCAGATCCTGATCCTGGACGAATCGGTACCGCAGCCCGACCGCGACTCGGCCTCGCTGCGCCAGTTCAACCTGATCCGTATGCTGCTGGCCGGCGGTGCACACGTGGTCTTTGTTCCAACCCGGGGCGAGCATGGCGGCAAGGCCACCGAGGCGTTGCAGGCCTTGGGTGTGGAAGTCTGGCATGCACCGTTTCTGAAAGGCGTAGGCAGCTGGCTGCAGCGCCATGGAGAGCGCTTCGCGGTGGTGATGCTGGTGCGCTACCACCTCGCCCACGAGTGCCTGCCACTGGTGAAGCGCTTCGCGCCACAGGCGCGCACGGTGTTCGACACGGTGGACTTGCATTACCTGCGCGAGCGGCGTGGCGCCGAACTGGCGCGGGATCTGCGCCTGGTGCGCAGTGCCGAACGCACCCGCGCCAGCGAACTGGCGGTGATGGCGGCCACCGACGTGACCTTGCTGGTCAGCGATGCGGAGAGAAAACAGCTCGCCACCGATGCGCCCCAGGTCAAGGTCGAACTGCTGTCCAACCTGCATGAGGTCGCTGGCCATGGCCTGGACTGGAGCCAGCGCCGCGATCTGGTCTTCGTCGGCGGCTTCCGCCATCCACCGAATCTGGATGCGATGCAGTGGTTTATCGGCGAGGTATTCCCGCTGATCCGCGAACACTTGCCCGAGGTGGATTTCCACTGCATCGGTGCCGATGTCCCGGCGCAGATCCATGCGCTGGCCGCCACCTGTCCGGGAGTGCACGTGCATGGCTATGTGCCGGATGTGGCGCCGTACATGAGCGGCGGCAGGATCTCGGTGGCGCCGCTGCGCTTCGGCGCCGGCGTGAAGGGCAAGATCAACCTGAGCATGGCCCATGGCCAGCCGGTGGTGGCCACGACCTGCGCGGTGGAGGGCATGTATCTGCGTGACGGCGAAGATGTACTGGTGGCCGATGGTGCGCGCGAGTTTGCCGCCGCAGTGGTGCGCCTGTATGGCGACCAGGCGCTATGGCAGCAGCTGTCCAACAACAGCCTGCGCAATATCGCGCAGCATTTTTCGCTGGATGCCGCGCGCGTCACGGTCGAGCGCGTCTTCCTGGCCTGAGCGGTCTCCGGACTCCACCGGCACCGTTCAACGCAGTGGCTGCACGCCGCGCAGGCGTTCGGCGAATGCGTTGATCTCCGGCGTTGCCGGATCGACCTCGCGGGCCTGCGCCAATGCCTGCACCGCGAAGGCCGCATCCCCGGCCCCGAGCCGCTCGCTGCCCACCGCGATCCAGCGCTGCGCCAACCGCCGGCGTGCCGCGGCCAGTCCCACGTCGCCCGGCGCCAGTGCCTGCCAGGCGTCCAGGCAGGTGCGGGCCGCGCGCAGCCGGTTGCCGCGCAGGTTGTCTTCCAGACACGCGCGCGCCGCCGGAAGAATGCGTGCCGCCGCCTGCCGCACCCGCGGATCGCGCGGGGCCAGCGCCTGGGCGGCCTTGAACCGGTCGTAGGCGCTGTTGCCCGGTGGCAGCAACCACTGTCCCTGCGCCTCGGCCTGCTCCAGTTGCGCCAGCAGGACGCGCAACTGACGCTCGCGCCGGGCGGCAGGCACGGAGGAGTCCATTGATCGCTGCGCGGCCCTGGCGCGCGCCAGGGTCTGTTCGGCCGCGGCGATCTCGACAATCCCCGGCGCCAATGCACGCGCGTGTACCAGCGCCTGCTCGGCATCGTCGAAATGGAAGTCGCCAGCCAGACGCACCGCTTCAGCCGCCTGCGCACGCGCGATGCGATGCAGCCCCTGCCGCGCGGCCTCATCGGCCGGCGAGGCCGCCAGCACCTGCCGCAAGCCTGCGGCCGCCGCCTGTAGACGCCCGCGCGCGAAATCGCGTTCGGCTTTGCGCCGGGCCTGCTCCAGGGCACCGCTGAGCACCGCACGCGCCGAGGGCAGGTCGTAGTGCCCCGGATCGAATTCCTCCACCCGGTACAACCGCTGCGCGGCATCCTCCACCTTGCCTTGGCGGGCCAGATACTTGGCCTGCAGCAGCAGATCCGAAAGCGCATCCTCGCGTCCTTCCAGCGCCTGCATCCGGTCAGGCTGGATTGCCAACACCTGTTGATACAGCGGCAAGGCACTGTCCGGGCCCTCATCCAGCCGCCCCTGCGCTTGCGCGGCCTGCGCCTGCTGCAACAACCGCTCCACGCCGCCGCCATCGTGCTTCACACGCTGCAACGCGGTGGCGATTGTTTCGATCTCCCTCTCCGGCAACTGCAGTTGCCGCGCCAGCGCCAGTGCCGATCGGGCTGCGTCATAGTCGCCTGCGGCGAGGTGATGCCGGGCCTGCTGCAATGCCGCCTGTCCGGTGCGCCCCAGCGCGTCCTGGACATCGCGACGGTCCGGATCCAAGGCGGCGGCGGCCTGGAAGCGTTCACGTGCGCCGCTGCCATCAGGCGCGCTCAGACGGCCTTCGGCCAGCGCGCGTTCACCTTCATCGAGCAACTGCTGGATTTTCGTTTCCGGCCACAGCCAGTCGGCCAACGGTTGCCGCACGAGCATCAGCAGCAGCGCCAGTACCGCCACGCCCACCGTGATCGAACGCCAAGCACGCGGGCTGCTCCAGCCACGGGCCACCCACCAGCGCACGTACAGCCGCAACCGGTCGCCAACGGTTCCCGACCACTCCCTGCAGCGTTGCCAACTGTTTCCCATCCGATCAGCTTACCGGCTTGAGCTTGCTTCAACCCAGTCGGCGCGCCTCGCTCACTCCCGGCAACGCATCGAGCTTGCCGAGCAGGGTGGACAACTGGCCGTAATCACTGACCTTCAGTCGCAGGCGCAGCTGTATCCGGCCACTGTCGCGCACGTTGTCGCTGTTGATGTTGAGCACGTAGGCATCTTCCTGCGCGATCAGGTTGGTGATGTCTTTGAGCAGCCAGCGGCGATCGGCCGCCCGTACCAGCACATCAACCTCATAACCGGAACCGGCGCGACCCCACTCCACCGGCAACACCCGCTCCGGATGCGCGCCACTCAAGCGTGCCAACGCCGCGCAATCCATACGATGCACAGTGACACCGCGGCTCTGGGTGAGATAGCCGGCAATCGGCTCGCCGGCCACCGGCTGGCAGCACCGCGCCAGCTGCACCAGCAGGTTGCCCACGCCCTGTACGGTGAAGTCGGATTTGCCAAGGCTGTCGCGGCGTGCGGTCGGGCGCGGCATGACCGGCACCGCCGGCTGCGATGCCGCCCGCTCGGCCTCCAGCAACGCCCGACTGACCTGGCTGGGGCCGGTGTCACCCAGCGCCACCTGGATGTAAAGATCCTCCACGCTGTCGGCATGGAACTTCTTCGCCGCCACCATCAGATCCGCCTGCTGCAGGCCAAGGCGTTTGAGTTCCTTGTCCAGCAGTTCGCGGCCGGCCTGCACGTTGCGGGCCCGATCGAGCTTGTGGAACCAGCCACGCACCTTCTCGCGCGAGCGGTTGCTGGCCAGATAGCCATTGGACGCCAGCAGCCAGTCGCGGCGCGGATCGGCCTCCTTGCCGGTCAGGATCTCCACCCGGTCGCCGCTGCGCAGCCGATAGGTCAACGGCACGATGCGGCCGTTGACCTTGGCGCCGCGGCAGCGGTGTCCGACCATGGTGTGCACGTGGTAGGCGAAATCAAGCGGCGTCGCTCCGGCCGGCAGATCCATCACCTCGCCCTTGGGGCTCAGCGCGTACACCCGGTCCTCGATCAGCTCCGCATCCAGCGCGCCGGCCAGATCCTCCGGATGGGCCGCATCCTGCGCCTGCTCCAGCAGCTGCCGCATCCAGGTGATCTTGCGGTCGAATGCCTTCTCCGCGCCCTTGCCGCCTTCCTTGTACTTCCAGTGCGCGGCCACGCCCAGCTCGGCCTGCGCATGCATCTCGTGGGTACGGATCTGCACCTCGATGGTGCGCCCTTCCGGGCCGATCACCGCGGTGTGCAGCGAGCGGTAGTCGTTGGCCTTGGGCCGGGCGATGTAGTCGTCGAACTCGCTGGGAATCGGCGTCCACAACGCGTGCACCACGCCCAGGGTGGCATAGCAGGCGCCCACATCGTCGACCATCACCCGTACCGCACGCAGGTCGTACAGCTGCTCGAAGGCCAGCTGCTTTTTCTGCATCTTCCGCCAGATGCTGTAGATGTGTTTCGGCCGCCCGCTGACTTCGGCGGCGATGCCCTGCTCGGCCAGTGCCGCCGACAGCTTCTTCTTGACCGTCTCGACGTAGCGCTCGCGCGCGATGCGGGTTTCATCCACCTCGCGCGCGATATGCCGATAGGTTTCCGGATCGAGGAAACGGAACGCCAGGTCCTCCAGCTCCCACTTCAGCTGCCAGATACCCAGGCGGTTGGCCAGTGGCGCGTGGATGTCTCGAGTCAGCTGCGCCAGCGCACGCCGTTGCGCATCGGGCAATTTGTCGGCCGCGCGCATGCACGCCAGCTGCCGCGACAGCAGGATCGGCACCACGCGCAGGTCGTGGATGATCGACAGCAGCAGCCGGCGCAGGCCCTCGCTGTTGCGTCCGGCATCGCGACCGGCGTGCAGCGCCCAGACCTGGTCGGCGGCATCCTGTCCTTCCAGCAGGCCGTTGACTGCCGCCGCCGAGGCTCCCAGCGGCAACGCCGCCAGTTGCGCGCGCAGGCCCGGCAGATCGAACAGCAGCGCAGCGATGATCACCGCCTCATCGGCCGAGAGCAGTGCCAGCGCATCCAGGGTGTCGCCCAGTACCGGCCATGGCAGGCGGGGCTCGGTGGGGATATCGGGCTGCTGCCAGAGTTCCAGCAGCGCCTGTCGCAGGGGCGCGGCCAGCGCACTGGTGGAGGGGCGCTGCAGCAGCGCATCCAGGCCAAGGGAGGAGGAACGGTTCACAGCAGTCAATTACGGGCAGTTCCCCCTACACTAGCGCCCAACCCTCTCCGGGAACAATCGTCCATGAAGCTGCCCCGCCTGTCCGTTCTGTTTGCCGTGACCGCGCTGTCGCTGGTCCCGCTGTTTTCCGCCCACGCCCAGCGCCTGGTCCAAGGTGACCTGCAGCAGCAGATGTCCGCCGCCGAGTTCAGGGCCGCTGGCCTGGACAAGCTCAGCGCGGACGAGCTCAACGCGTTGAACAACTGGTTGCAGGGCAAGGTTGAACAGGCCGCCGCCTCGGCCTTGGAAAGCGCCCGCGAAGAGGGCCGCCAGGAAGTGATCGTGAAAAACCGCGGCTTTCTGGCCTTCGGCTCGAACGAGCCGATCCAGGCGCAGCTCGAAGGCGAGTTCCGGGGCTTCGGCAAAGGCCGCCAATACACCCTGGACAACGGCCAGGTCTGGGAACAGACCGATGACACCAGTGCCGGCGGCATCCGCAAGCAGGCACCCACGGTGCGCATCACCCCCGGACTGATGAATGTCTGGTACCTGCAGGTCGATGGCCTGAACACCCGCGCCAAGGTCCGTCGCACCAGGTAGTCCACCTGCTGCCGCGATCACGGACGCGCCGAGTGGGCGTCCCGCTCCGCCCCCCCACTCTTCCCCTCGGCACCTGCCGCTCTCAAGACGCCGTTGACCACCATGCCCGTGATCGTGCTGACATTGTTGTTACTCCTGCTTCCGGCCAGCGCTGCGGCGCAGGTCTACAAGTGCAAAGGGAAATCCGGGGAAACGGCCTATTCGGAGTCTCCCTGCGATGCCAGGGCGCAACCGATGAAGCTGCGCGATGAGCCGCCCGCAGCGCCGTCGGGCCCGGCTCCGACAACGGAAGCCGCCGCAACGGGCGAAGTACAGCCCGCCACACCCGCCTCCACCACGTCGGCCACCGAGCAGGAAGCCGCACGCGCCGCTGAGCGCAGCTGCATCGCCAACGTCACCGCGTCGATCTATGGACCTTCCAACGACCGCGTGAGCGTGCTGCAGCAACAGCTGTCCACGTTGAACGACCAGTTGACCGCCACCACCGACCCGCAGCGTACACAGGCCTTGCGCACGCGCATGGGCACCCTGCGTCAGGCGATCACCCGCGAGCACGGCAACGCGCATACACAGATGAACGATGCCCGCCGCCGCTGCGCGGAACGGCACCGGCCGGCGCCGCCACCTGTGCGCTGACCCGCGCGCAGGCGGCGGCTCAGCGGCGCAGCGCACTCACGCGCTGGGCCAGCTTTTTGGCGGAGACGCCGGAACGGAAACCCAGCTCCTGGGCGAACAGCGATACCCGCAACTCTTCGATATCCCAGCGCAGCGCGGCCCATTCCGGCCGTTCCGCCAAACCCTGGGTGCGCGCATCTTCCAGCGCATCGACGAAGGGCTTCAGTTCCAGCATCCGCGCCTGGTCGCGCGGCGGATCGCGCTTGGCGCGCTCGGCGCGCAGGATCATCGCCTTGAGATAGCGCGGGAACTGGGCCAGCGCATCGGCCGGGGTCTGCCGCAGGAAGCCGGCGTGGATCAGCCCGGCCAGCTGCCGTTCCATATCGTCGAGATTTCCGCGCGCCCAGCCCATCAGCGGCGCTTCCAGTTGCGGCTTCAACTCACCGACCAGCCCGAGGATGGATTCGGCCAACTTGAGCCGCTCCATCGCCTCGCCGAACAGGCGTTTGGCCGCATCGGCGCGGCGCAGCTCGAAGGCTTCCGGCGAGCGGATATCGCCCAGCCCGTCCGCCAGCACCGCGTTCATCGCCGCATCGACCAGATCGCCGCGCAGTCGTTCCTGTGACTCGATAGCCGCGTACAACAAGCCCGTCTTGGGCGCTACCGGCAACTGCTTGCGGGCCTGTTTGACCTTGTCGGCCAGGGCGATTTCCAGCAGCCGGCGTACCCCATGCGGGTGGGCAAGACGGGCCTCGTTGCGGTCGGCGAAGATGCGCAGCGCCGCGCATTCACCGGTGTCGACCAGTGCCGGATACGCCGGCACTCCGGCTTCACCGGGCACCTGCTCGGGAATGGGGGTGGCCGGGAACTCGCGCAGGCCTTCGGCCGCCAGGGCCTTGCCGGCACGGGCGGCGAACGCGGTGCCGGCACGTTCGCCCAGACGTGCACGCAGCGCCTCCAGATCACGCGACATGCCCAGCAGCTTGCCGCGCTCGTCACACACGCGCAGATTCATACGCAGATGCGGCTCCAGTGCGTCGAGATCGAAATCGGTGGCCGCCACCTTGGCGCCGGTGGCCTTGGACAGGAACCGCGCCAGCTCGCCGCGGATATCGTCGGGCGACGGCTGCGGCCACGCCTCGAAGAAGGCACGACCGAAATCCGGTGCCGGCACATAATTGCGGCGCATCGCCTTGGGCAGGCTGCGGATCAACGCCGCGGCCTTTTCGGCGACGAAGCCCGGGGCCAGCCAGGACAGCCGTGCCGGGTCCAGCGCATTGAGCAGGTGCAGCGGTACATCCAGGGTGACGCCATCATCCTCGCTGCCGGGCTCGAACCGGTAGTGCATCGCCAGGCGTGCATCGCCCAGTGGGAAATATTTCGGATAGCGGTCCTGCTCGCTACCCTCGCCCGGCAGCAGATCGGTCAGCGACCACTGCAGGCTTCGGCGCTTGTCCGGTGCCAGCGCTTTCCACCAGCTGTCGAGCAGTGCGACCGAATAGATCTCCGAAGGAATGCGGTCCAGATACCAGCGTGCCTGCCAGTCCTCATCGGCGACGATGCCGGCGCGGCGCAACTTGGCTTCTTCTTCGCGCGCCTGCTCCAGCACCTTCAGGTTGTCGGCCACGAAGCCGGCCCGGGTGTTGATCTCGCCGGTCACCAGCGCCTGCCGCACGAAGATGTCGTGCGCTTCACCGGGATGGATGCGGCCGTAGTGCACCGGCTTCTTCGGCGCCAGTACCAGCCCGAACAGACTGATCTGTTCGGAGGCCAGAACCTGCCCCTGCGCGCGCGACCAGTGCGGGTCGAAATGCTTGCGGGCGAGCAGGTGCGGCAACTCGGCGATCACCCAGTCCGGCTCGATCGCAGCGTTGGTCATGCCCCAGATGCGTTGGGTATCGAGCAGCGTGGCACTGAGCACCCACGGCGGCGGCCGCTTGGCCAGCGCCGAGCCGGGGAAAAGATGGAAGCGGCGCTGACGCGGCGCCTGGAAATCGCCCTTCTCGGTGCGATGGCCCACCTGCGTCGGCAGGCCGGCGAGGATGGCCCGATGCAGCGTCTGATAGGCGGCGATACGGGCTTTGTCCGGAACCGTGGTCATCGCGGTCTGCGGCTGGGCAGCGGGGCCGGCCGGGTTGTTTTTCACTGCGGCACGCGGCGGCTCCGTCTTGCCTTCGCGTGCGAGGCGTGCGGCCTTGTGCTGCTCGCCACGGGTGGCCTTGCGCTTGGCTTCGGCATCGCCTCCGGCCGGCAGCGCCGGCGGTGCCGACAACAGTGCCTTGCCAAATTCCTCGCCCTGACTGCTGTCCCAGCCCAGTTCATCACACAGCAGGCGCAACTGCCGATGCAGCTCGCGCCATTCGCGCATGCGCAGGAAGCCCAGGAAGTGGCGCCCGCACCAGTCACGCAGCTTGGACTGGGTGAGCTCTTCGTGCGCGTCGCGATAGGCATTCCACAAGCGCAGGATGCCGAGGAACTCCGAGCGCGTATCGGCAAACAGCGCATGCGCGTTGTCGGCCGCTTCGCGCGCCTCGGGTGGCCGCTCGCGCGGGTCCTGGATGCCCAGGAACGAGGCGATCACCAGCATCTCCCGCAGGCACCCGCTCTTCTGCGCGGCCACCAGCATCCGCGCCAGTTTCACGTCGACCGGCAGGCGGGCCATCTGCCGGCCGATCGCGGTGAGCTTGCGCTCGCCATCGACCGCGCCCAGTTCGGCCAGCTGCTGCCAGCCATCGGCCACCGCGCGCTCGTCCGGTGCCTCCAGGAACGGGAACTCCTCGATCTGCCCCAGCCCCAGCTGCAGCATCCGCAGAATCACCCCGGCCAGCGACGAGCGGCGGATTTCCGGATCGGTGAACTCCGGGCGCGCCTGGAAGTCGGCCTCGGCATACAGCCGGTAGCAGACACCTTCAGAAACACGCCCGCAGCGGCCCTTGCGCTGGTTGGCACTGGCCTGCGAAACCGGCTCGATATGCAGCCGGTCCAGCTTCTGCCGCGGGCTGTAGCGTTTGATGCGGGCGTAGCCCGGATCGACCACATAGCGGATGCGCGGCACCGTCAGCGAGGTTTCGGCGACATTGGTGGTCAGCACCAGCCGCCGTTTCGGACCGGGATTGAACACCCGGTCCTGGTCCTTGGCCGAGAGCCGCGCATACAGCGGCAGCACCTCGGTTTCGCGGTACTTGCGCCGTTCCAGCGCCTGGTGCGCATCGCGGATCTCGCGCTCGCCGGGCAGGAACACCAGCACGTCGCCGCGCGGATCGGCGCGGGTGATCTCGTCGATGGCCGCGACAATGGCCTGGTTGACGCTGCGCTCGCCGTCACTGTCGCCGTCAGCGGCGTCATCTTCGCGCGCGCCGCCCTCCAGCGGCCGGTAACGCACCTCCACCGGATAGGTACGCCCTTCCACGCTGACCACCGGCGCATCGTCGAAATGCCGCGAGAAGCGCTCGGTGTCGATCGTGGCCGAGGTGACAATCAGTTTCAGGTCCGGGCGTTTGCGCAGCAACTGCTTCAGATAGCCCAGCAGGAAATCGATATTGAGGCTGCGCTCGTGCGCCTCGTCGATGATCAGCGTGTCATAGCGCGACAGCCAGCGATCCGAGGCGATCTCGGCCAGCAAAATACCGTCGGTCATGAACTTGATGCGGCTGTCTTCGCCCACCTTGTCGGTGAAGCGCACCTGGTAGCCAACCACCGAGCCCAGCTCGGTACCCAGTTCCTCGGCCACGCGCGCGGCAACCGCCCGCGCGGCGATGCGGCGCGGCTGGGTGCAGCCGATCATGCCGGCCTCACCGCGGCCCGCCGCCAGGCACAGCTTGGGCAGCTGGGTGGTCTTGCCCGAGCCGGTTTCGCCAGCGATGACCACCACCTGATGCGCGCGGATCAGCGCGGATATCTGCTCGGCTTCACGCGCTATGGGCAGCGCGTCGTCCATGGTGATGGCGATGTGCGTGGCAGCGCGCTGTTGGCGCTGCGCCGATGAGCGCTCAAGCAGCTGCGTGAACGCCTGTTCGGCGCCGGCATCGCCCGGCTTGCCCTGCCACCGCGACCACAACCCCAGCAAGCGCCCGCGGTCGCGGCTCATCGCCCCGTCAATCGCCTTGCGGGCATCGCGCAGGCGCACGGCAATGTCTTTCTGGATAGCGCTCATCGATCGTTCAATGTGAAAACGTGAATTACAGGTATGGTTCCAAGGGCGCTATTGTGAAGCCATTCAACCCGCCAAGGAGAAATGCGTCATGGCCAAAGCCAAGAACAGCAGCAAGCCAGAAGCCGGCAAGAAGAAGCTGGCCGCCGCCGCACCGTCGGCCCCGCATATCGATATCGGGATCAACGACAGCGATCGCAAGAAGGTGGCCGACGGCCTTTCCCGCTTCCTTGCCGATGCCTACACGCTGTACCTGAAGACCCACAACTTCCACTGGAACGTCACCGGGTCGATGTTCAACTCGCTGCACACCATGTTTGAAACCCAGTACACCGAACAGTGGACGGCGCTGGACGAGATCGCCGAGCGCATCCGCGCGCTGGGCTTCAATGCGCCCGGTTCGTACCGCGAATTCGTGGCACTGACCTCGATTCCCGAAGAGCCGGGCCTGACGGACAGCGCCGACTGGCGCGAGATGGTGCAGCAGCTGGTGGCCGGCAACGAGGCGGTATGCCGCACCGCGCGCAAGGTGCTGGAACAGGCAGGAAAAACCGACGATGCGCCCAGTGAGGACCTGCTGACCCAGCGCCTGCAGACCCATGAAAAATACGCCTGGATGCTGCGCTCGCTGCTGCAGTAAGGGCTTCGGGCTGCGCCGCCCTGCGGTATCCAAGGTTCCATTCATGGAGCCTTGGCCCGCGATTGATCAAGCCCCCGGCTTCCCGCGTTCGCCCCCCGCCGTGACACAGGCGGGCTGCGCTGCACAACGCCCGACATCCCGCCGGACTCCGGGCGGCCACACACAACGGGGCTCCCACGGTGCCGTACCGGATGCCACGCGTGGCGCCGCACCCAACGCGCCCTGCCCTGTAGAGACGCGCGAACCTGAGCTTTGCGTTGACACGGCGCCCGGCCGGCATCCGGCAGCAGGTAAACTACGCCGATGCCCCAGAGTCCCGCGCAAGAACTGCTTTCCAGCGTTTTCGGTTACGACAGTTTCCGCGGCGACCAGCAGGCCATCGTCGAACACGTCGCCAGCGGCCATGACGCGCTGGTGCTGATGCCCACCGGCGGCGGTAAGTCGCTGTGCTACCAGATCCCGGCACTGCTGCGCGAGGGTTGTGGCATCGTCATCTCGCCGTTGATCGCGCTGATGCAGGACCAGGTGGAAGCACTGCGCCAGGCAGGCGTGCACGCGGAATTCCTGAACTCCACGCTGGATGCCGAAACCGCCGCGCGGGTGGAACGCGAGCTGCTGGAAGGCCAGTTGCAGTTGCTGTATGTGGCACCGGAGCGGCTGCTGACCGGGCGTTTCCTGTCACTGCTGAGTCGGGCCCGGATTGCCCTGTTCGCCATTGACGAGGCCCATTGCGTCTCGCAGTGGGGACACGACTTCCGGCCTGAATACCGGCAGCTGACCGTGCTGCATGAGCGCTGGCCGCAGATACCGCGCATCGCGCTGACCGCCACCGCCGACCCGCCGACCCAGCGTGAGATCGCCGAGCGGCTGGATCTGACCACGGCCAGGCACTTCGTCAGCTCGTTCGACCGGCCCAATATCCGTTACACCGTGGTGCAGAAGGACAATGCCAAGCGCCAGCTGCTGGATTTCCTGCGCGCACATCGCGACGAGGCCGGCATTGTCTATTGCATGTCGCGCCGCAAGGTCGAGGAAACCGCGCAGTTCCTGTGCAACGAGGGCCTGCAGGCGCTGCCCTATCATGCCGGCATGCCCGCCGACATCCGCGCCGACAACCAGCGCCGTTTCCTGCGCGAAGACGGCATCGTGATGTGCGCCACCATCGCCTTCGGCATGGGCATCGACAAACCGGACGTGCGCTTCGTCGCGCATACCGACCTGCCCAAGTCGATGGAGGGGTATTACCAGGAAACCGGACGCGCCGGCCGTGATGGCGAGCCCGCCGAAGCATGGCTGTGCTACGGCCTGGGCGATGTAGTGCTGCTCAAGCAGATGATCGAGCAGTCCGAGGCCGGCGAGGAGCGCAAGGCGCTGGAGCGCTCCAAGCTCGACCATCTGCTGGGCTATTGCGAATCCATGCAATGCCGGCGCCAGGTGCTGCTGGCCGGTTTTGGCGAAACCTATCCCCGGCCTTGCGGCAACTGCGACAACTGTCTGAGCCCCCAGGCGGCGTGGGATGCGACTGTACCGGCGCAGAAGGCGCTCAGTTGCGTGTACCGCAGCGGCCAGCGCTTTGGGGTAGGCCACCTGATCGACATCCTGCGCGGCAGTGACAACGAACGTATCCGCCAGCTCGGTCACGACCAGCTGAGCACTTTCGGCATCGGCAGCGACCTCGATACCCGCAGCTGGCGCGGTGTATTCCGGCAGCTGGTGGCCGCAAGCCTGCTGGAGGTCGATCCGGAATCACACGGTGGCCTGCGCCTGACCGACGCCAGCCGCGATGTGCTCAAGGGCCGCCGGCAGATGATGATGCGGCGCGAGCGTCCGGCCAGCCGCGACCGCGACCGCGGCGCCGCCCGCAGCGGCGTACCGGTCCAGTCACAGGATCTGGCGCTGTTCCAGGCCCTGCGTGGACTGCGCGCGGAACTGGCCAAGGAGCAGAACGTGCCGGCGTTTGTGATCTTCCATGACAGCACTCTGCGCAACATCGCCGAGCAGCGGCCCACCAGCGTCGCCGAACTGGCACGGGTCGGCGGCATCGGCGGCAGCAAGCTGGCCCGTTATGGCGAGCGACTGGTTGAAATCGTGCGCGAGCAGGGCTGAAGCGGCAGCGCAGTTCCTGCGCCGCAGCTCACTCCTCGCGTGGCGCCTGGCCGCGCTGTGCAAGCAGCATCAGCCCTTCCCCCTTGCGCCGGTACGGTGCCGTATCCAGCAACAGCCGTCTGAACACCGGCAACGCCTGCTGCAACTCCTGCAGCGCCAGATGCCGATGCCCCAACCGCAGCAGGACCTCCGCCAATGCCATCCGGCACTGCGCGGTCTCCGGTTTGTCATCGCCATACAGCGACCGGGCGTACTCCAGCGCGGTACGCCGCAATGCTAGCGCCGCTGCACCTTCGCCACGGTGCTCGGCCAGATCGGCGCGTACCTTCAACAGCGGCAGCTCGAAGCCGGAAGGCATCCGTGCCGGCAACTCGTCCAGCAAGGCCTGCGCGGTCGCAAGCTCGTTCTGGAGAATGTGCCAGCGGATCAGATCCAACCGGGCCTGCACCCGCCCGGGCGCGTCCACCGGCAGCGTCGCCGCCAGACCGGCATCGGCATGCAGCAGCAGCTTGCCCGCCTCTTCGCTACGCCCGCTGCGCATCAGAAACTGCCCCAGGCCACTCTGCGCACGCAGGGTGGTGGGCGACTGGCTCCCCAGCTTCTGGCTGCGCAGTGTCCATGCCTGCCGGTAGAGCCGCTCGGCCTGCACCACATCGCCACGCAGATCGTGCAGGAGGGCGTAGTTGAACAGGCCCATCGAATACTCGACCGAATCGGCGCCATCCAGCACCGCACTCAGGCGCTGCCGCAGCTTGTACTGCACCTCGGCGGCGGCGTAGTTGCCCGCGTCCCGGTACAGATCGGCCAGCGCGTCATGCTGCATCAGTACGAAGCTGCTTTGGTCTCCATACAGCTCTGTGGCGCGATGCATTCCCGATTGCAGCAATGGAAGCGCCTGATCGAATCTGCCCTGCTCCCGGAGGATCTGCGCCAGTCGCATTTCCGTGGCCAATGTCAGGCTGGTACGGCGGCCATGCCGCCCGGCCAGGACCTGGCGGAACGCCACTTCAGCCGCCGCCTGGCGGCCATGACGCAGGTACATGATGCCCTTGTTGTAGGTCAATTCAGGCAGCAGCACCTCGGCATGCGCGTTCGGAAGTGTTTCATACAGCTGCCGGGCCTGGTCGAACAGCGCCTCGGCCTTGTCGAACTGTTGCTGATTGGTATGCGCCAAGGCCTTGGCGGCGTACAGCTGTGCCACGACTTCAGGCGCATTGTGTCGGGCAAGCAACGCCAAGCCACGATCGGCCAGCGCCAGCCCTTCGATCCCGTTGCCCTGGCGTGTCTTGTGGATGGAAAGACTCGCCAGCGCTGATGCCGCATCCACCGGACGATCCACATCCTCGCGCAAAAAGCCCTCATACGCCTGCCGCAACAGGCGCTCGGCCTGGGAGGAGACGCCGGAGTTCTGATAGGCAATACCGAGCACGGCGCGCATCCGCGCCTGCTGGGCAGGCACGCCGTCCAGATCGCGTGACACCTGCAACGCCGCGCGATCAAGCAGCTGCCTGGAGGTCAGCTCCTCCTCGCCGCGCTCGGTGCGCAGGAATGGATCCGCGGTTTCGAACACGCCTACCATGAAATCCGTCAACTGCTTTGCAATGGCCGCATCCTCTTGCGCCTGCTGGCGGGTGCGGACCAGGCCGGTGACGAACGCCCCCATCACCACCAGCGCCGCCGAGCCCAGAGCGATTGCCCGCCAGTTGCGCCGCGCTCCACGCTTCAACTCGTACAGGCGGCCGCCTTGCCGCGCCGCCACCGGACGCCACTCCAGATACCGGCGGATATCGGCGCTAAGCGCCTCCACCGAACGGTACCGTTGCGCGACCATGCCTGCACAGGCGCGCCTGACGATCGCGTCCAGGTCCCCCCTCAGCTGCCGCCGCCAGCGCAACGTTTCGGGCGCATGATCGCTGGGCAGAATCATCGGCACATCGATGTCCTGCGGCTCACGCACACAGGTACGTGCCGCGACCAGCTCCAGCAGCATCACCCCGAGACTGTAGACATCGCTGGCCGCTCCCACATGCGCGCCGCGCATCAACTCGGGGCTGGCATAGCTCGGCGTGCAGTAGCCGGAGTCCTCTTTCGCGCGCGCATCATTGAGCACCCGGGCCAGACCGAAATCCAGCAGAACCGGCTGTCCTCCGGGTGCCACAAGGACATTGCTGGGCTTGAGATCACAGTGCAGAACCAACCGCTCATGCGCCGACTGCACCACGGAACAGATATCCAGGAACAGCCGCAAGCGCTGGGGAAGATCCAGCTTGTGCATCTCGCAGTAGCGATCCAGCGGCAGACCGTCGATGTACTCCATGACCAGATAGGGATGGCCATCGGGCGTCGTACCACCGTCGTAAAGCCGCGCCACCTGGGGCAACTGCAGATCGGCGAGCACCTGTCGCTCTGCCGCCAGCCGTTCCACCTCGATGGTCCCCGGCAAGCCATGAAGCAGCTTGATCGCAACGGTACGCTGGTAGACCCCGTCCGCCCGCTCTGCCTTGAACACGGTGCCCATGCCACCTTTGGCAATCCGCTCGGTCAGCCGCCACGGCCCCAGACGCTCGCCCACACCGAACTCCGGCGCGAGGGCTTGTGCAAGTGCCGTATCCAGCCTGCTGGCAACCCGGCTCAAACCCACGGTCTGCGCCCGCAGTAACTGGAACACCTCTTCGACAATGCCGGCATCGTCACAGCGTTGCATCAGCGTCGCCCGCCACTGGTCCCGCGGAAGATCGCAGACCGCCTCGAACAGGTCGCGCACCTCCCGCCAACGCTGAGCATTCATCGGCAGCCCCCCCCCTTTGCCAGACGCCTCACAGCAACTGGCGATTCAACCATGCCCGGGCAAACCGCAGATCACGATCCACCGTCGGTGCGGAAATGCCCAACACCATGGCGATCTCATCCCGGCTCATGCCACCGAAATAGGTCAGCTCGATGGTGCTCGCCGCACGCGGCTCCAGCTCGGAAAGCTGGTTCAACGCCTGATGCAGCGCCAGCACCTCGTAGCCGATGCCATTGTCATCCGCGGCTCCTTCGGCATGGGACAGGGTGAGTTGCTCGGCATTGCCGCCACGCTTTTCCGCCGACCGCGCGCGCAGGTGATCCACCAGTACCGAGCGCATTTTCAGCGCCGCCACCGCGATGAAATGGGTACGATCATGGTAGTCGGCCTGCGTCCCCAGCAAGCGCAGCAGGGACTCGTTGACCAGCGCCGCCGGCTGCAACGTTCCTGCAGTATGGTTGGCCAGCCGATTGCGGGCGACAAGCATCAAATCGGCATACAGCGCATCGAACAGGTGCTCACGCGCCTGCAGGTCTCCCTGCTGCCACCGGTGCAGCAATTGCGTGATCTGGTTGCTCAACGAACGTCCCGGTACACAGATGTGATGCCCTGATGGTAGAGCGCACATCTGATACTGCCAACCGCCTGTGCCTGGCCGGCCGGCTCGCAGAGGCCACAAAAAAGGCCCCGGATCGCTCCGGGGCCTTTTTGAAAACTGGTGGGCCGTGATGGATTCGAACCATCGACCAAAAGATTAAAAGTCTTCTGCTCTACCAACTGAGCTAACGGCCCAAACAAACAGCATGCGCCGTTTGCCGGGTGCGCATTCTACCGCAGAAATACCGAAAACAGGAAGTCAGACGTAATGCGTCGGGTCCGCCAGGCCCGCTGCAGCGAAGCCGTCGGCGCGAAGCCGGCAGGCATCGCAATGGCCACACGCCCTGCCCTCCGTATCGGCCTGGTAGCACGACACGGTGAGGCCGAAGTCGACGCCAAGGCGCTGTCCTTCGCTGGCGATCTGCGCCTTGCTCAGGTGCTGCAACGGTGCATGGACGCGGATACCCGCGCCCTCCACACCCGCCTTGGTCGCCAGATTGGCAAGCGCTTGGAAGGCGGCAATGAATTCGGGTCGGCAATCCGGATAACCGGAGTAGTCCACCGCATTCACGCCGCAGAAAATATCATTGGCGCCCAGCACCTCGGCCCAGCCGAGCGCCAGCGACAGCATGATGGTGTTGCGGGCCGGCACGTAGGTGACGGGGATACCGGCGCCGCCGGCTTCGGGCACAGCGATATCATCGGTCAACGCCGAGCCGCCGATGCTGCGCAGATCCACGTCGACCACCTTGTGCCCAGCCACGCCCAGGGCCGCCGCGACACGTGCCGCGGCATCCAGCTCGGAGGTGTGGCGCTGGCCATAACGCACGCTCAGCGCGTAGACCTGATAGCCCTGCTCCTGGGCAATGGCGATGACGGCGGCAGAATCCATGCCGCCCGAGAGAAGCACAACAGCCTTCTTCATGGGGATCGTCCGGTTGGGGAGGGAATGCCAGCACGCTGTCCCGCGCCGGATTTTTGAAATATCGGATCAACAATCAAAGCGCGGATGAAATCCCGCATCCGCTTGCGCGTACGCGGCTCAGCGGCCGGGGGCGTCATTCCACAGCAATTTGTGCAGCTGCATCTGGAACCGCACCGGCAAGCGGTCAGCGACGATCCAATCGGCCAGCTCACGGGCGCTGACCTGCGACTTGCTGGGCGAAAACAGGACCATGCAACGCCCGGGCAGGTCATGCTCGACCAGCATCGACTTGGCCCAGTCGTAGTCGGCGCGACTGCAGATCACGAACTTGAGCTGATCGCGCGCCGTCAACAACGGAATGTTCTCAAGCCGGTTGCGCGCC
This sequence comes from Stenotrophomonas pictorum JCM 9942, assembly GCF_001431585.1. Taxonomy (NCBI): domain Bacteria; kingdom Pseudomonadati; phylum Pseudomonadota; class Gammaproteobacteria; order Lysobacterales; family Lysobacteraceae; genus Stenotrophomonas; species Stenotrophomonas pictorum. The sequence continues at coordinate 25,496 of NZ_LLXS01000013.1, forward strand.
ATTTCCGCCGAATCCGGGGTTTTCAGGTCGACCACGCGCGACACGCGCGGATCCACCTCGGCAATGTCCAAGGCGCCGGAAGTCTCCAGCGAGACCTCCAGACCTGCATCGCACAACTTCTGCAGCAGGATCACGCAGCGCTTCTGCGCCAACGGCTCTCCCCCGGTCACGCAGACATGCCGCACGCCCTGCCGGAGCACCTCGTCGACAATCGCGTCGATGTCCCACCAAGTGCCGCCATGGAACGCATATTCGGTATCGCAGTACTGGCAACGCAGTGGGCAGCCGGTCAGGCGCACGAACACCGTTGGCCAGCCGACGCTATCGGCCTCGCCCTGCAGGGACAGGAAAATTTCGGTGATCTTCAGTCGCGGCAATGGCGACTGCACGATCTCGCTGGGGACAGCGGCACTGGGAGAATTCATAGTCACATCAGCCGCACCGACGGGTGCGGCATCACCTCAACGCAGCTGCCGGCCAAGCCGGATCGACTGCAGTCGATCCTGGGCGGTACGGGCCGCATCACTGCCGGGAAAACGGGATACCACCTGCTCCAGGGTCTGCTGCGCCAACGCGGCATCGCCCTCCCCCAGCTGCGACAGGCCAAGCTTCAGCAAACCGCCAGCGGCCTTGTCATGGGTGGGATAGCGGGCGACGAGATCACTGAACTGCGTCTCGGCCATCTTGAAATTGCGGGTGGCGTAATAACTTTCGCCGAGCCAGTACAACGCATTGGGCGTGTAGGCGGCATTGGGATACAGCTCGAGGAAGCTCTGGAACAGCTGCGCCGAATCGGCATAGTTGCCTGCTTTCAACGCATCGAACGCGACGTTGTAGGCGGCGCGCTCGTCACCGACCGAGGCCAGCGCACCGGCGTCACCACGCACCGTGGGCGGACGTTCCGCAGCAGCCGCTGTCGGCTTTGCGGCCGCAGCGGCGGGCGTCACTGCGCCAGTGGCTGGAGCTGCCGGAGCGCCAACACCGCCCTCAAGACGGTTGAGACGACTATCCAGGTCCAGATACTGATCGCGATTGCGCTGCTTCAGCTGTTCATTTTCATGCTGGAGCTGTTCGATCGTGCCTTGCAGCGACTGCAGCTCGGTACGCAACTGCTGCAGCTGGTTGAGCATGTCGGTATTGGCCTGGCTGTTGTTGACCTGCTGCTCGAGCACGCCAACGCGATCGGCCAGACTCTGCCGCTGTGCATACGCGGGTGCGGCAGCCGAAACGGCTGCCGCGACCGCGAGCATCAGTGTGATGCCGATACGCATCGATTACTGCGCGGTGTAGACGATTTCGACGCGACGGTTCTGCGACCAGCAGGACTCGTTCGACTCGGTGCACACCGGACGCTCTTCACCGTAGGACACGACGGTCAGCTGCGAAGCCGAGCCACCGTTGGCCTGCAGCGCGGAGTTCACGCCGTTGCCACGACGCTCGCCCAGAGCCTGGTTGTACGCGCGCGAACCACGCTCGTCGGTGTGGCCCTGCAGGGTGATGCGCGAGGACGGACGGTCACGCAGATACTTGGCGTGGCAGGCCATGATGGCCTGGAATTCCGGCTTGACCGAATCCTGATCCAGGTCGAAGTAGACCACGCGCTGGCGCAGGCAGGCGTCGGTATCCAAGTCGCCCGGGCCATACAGACCCGAGGTGGACGGAGCCGGTGCCGGAGCGGTCGGGGTGGTATCGACCGGAGCAGCAGGCTGTTCCTTGACCTTCTTGGAGCAACCGGCCAGCGCGGCCACGGACAACAGCGAAACGAGCAAAACGCGAGTGGACTTATTCATGGCGATAACTCAAGGCTCCTAAGCCGGTGTTGGGGTTTAATGCAACTGCGATATTAACATTTTATCAACGCGCGGCACGGTAGGGGCCCCACGAAGGTTCCCTGACATCACCATCCGCCAAAACCAGTCGCTGGCGCACCCGCGCATCCGCCGACACGGCATACAGCACACCACGGCCACCTTCGCGGGCGGCGTACAGCACCATGCTTGCATTCGGGGCGAAACTGGGAGACTCATCCAGCGATCCCGGTGACAGCGTGCTCCAGCGGGGAGACCCCAGGCTGCTGTCCATCATCGCGATCTTATACGTATTGCCGCTGCCTTGCGCCATGACGATCTTCTTGCCGTCAAATGAAACGCTGGGGGTGGCGTTGTAGTTGCCCTGGAACGTCACACGGCTGGCGCTGCCGCCACTGGCCGGGACCTGGTAGATCTGCGGACGACCGCCCCGGTCGGAGGTGAAATAGATCGAGCCGCCATCCGCCGCCCAGGTCGGCTCGGTGTCGATACCGAAGTGGTTCGTCAGCTGGGTGAGCTGCTTGCTGCCCAGATCCATCACATAGATTTCCGGATTGCCGCTGCGCGACAGGGACAGCGCCAGCCGGCGGCCGTCCGGGGAAAACGACGGGGCACTGTTGATGCCACGGAAGCTGGTCAGCAGCTCGCGCGCGCCGGTGGAAATGTCCTGGATGTAGATGGAGGAATTTCCACGTTCGAAGCTGACATAGGCCAGCTTGCGGCCATCCGGGCTCCAGTTGGGTGACAGTAGCGGTTCGGCCGAACGCACGATGGTCTGCGGATTGAAGCCATCGGAGTCGGCCACCATCAGCGCATAGCGCATGTTGGCGCCCTTGCCGCTGGCGGTGATGTAGGCGATACGCGTCCAGAACGCGCCGCGGACACCGGTGATCTTCTCGTAGATCGCATCGGCCATCTGATGGGCGACATCACGCATCGCGTTGGAGCGTGCGGTCATCGCCAGACCCAGCATGCGCTCGCCCTTGGCGACATCGAACAGCTCGTACTCCACCCGATAGGCACCGGCGCCGGCATCGAGCACACGCCCCACCACCAGGTAGTCCTGCTTGAGCGCGCGCCAGGTCGGGTACTGCACCTCGCTGCCGCGGGTCGGACGCTCGACAATCTGCGCCTCGGGCAGACTGCGGAACTGGCCGGAGCGCTCCAGATCGGCGCGCACCACCGCCGCGACATCGGTCTGCGGCGCGACCGAGCCCTGATACGGCATCGGCACGACAGTGATCGGCATTGCCGATGCATTGCCACCGATGATGTCGATTTCCAAGCCCTTCTGCTGCGCCATCGCCGCAAGCGGCAACAGCAGGACAGCGAGGGCAACCAGCCAGCGATGCATTTTCTTCATGGGAGGCTCAACGGTACGGATCAAGTCAAAGAGGGATAGCAGCACGCGGATGAACAGTTTCGCAATTGTGAACGAACACCCTGTGAAATTCCGCCAACTGCGGAAAACGGAGTCCACTACCATGGCTTCTTGTGCAATCAGAGCAAGTGGCTACCGCGACCTGCCCTGCGCTCAGCGATCCTGCGCCTCGAAATTGAAATTGAGGTTGCGCTGGAACACCGATTCGAATCCGCGATAGGGCAGCGGCTGGGCGCGCCGCACCGCGGCCTCCACCGAACGCCTGCCGGCCTCGTCATAGGGACAGCCCGGTGCGAATTCGACATCCATCACCTCTCCCCCGGGCAGCTGACGGATGGTGAGGCGGCAGCGCTGGCCTCGCGGGATGGAATCCGGGCGTATCCACTGGTTGAGTACCGCCTGCTGGATCGCTGCCGCATATTTGGCAGTGAGATCCGTGCTGGTACCCCCCTGCCCGGGCGCGGGCGATGTCGGCCCGGCACTTCCGGTACTGCTGGACGATGCAGCCTGGGCTTTGGCGCGCGCATCGGCCACCTGGCGCAGACGCTGTTCGGCGAGCTTGGCCTCGCGCTCGGCCTGCTCCCGCTTGCGGCGGATCTCGGCGATCTTCTGCTGCCGCTCCTGCTCGGCCTTGGCCTTGGCCTCGTTGGCCTGACGCTGCTGGTCGGCCAGCTTCTTCTGGCGGTCGGCTTCTTCCTGCTGCTTGGCCAGCCTCAGCTTCTGCTCGGCCTCCTCCACGCGCTTGCGCTCGGTCAGATCGATCTGCTCCTGGCGGCGCTTGGCCTCCTGCTCCTGCCGGGCCTTCTCCTGCGAGATCGCCAGTGCACTGACGCGCTCCTGGTCCACGGTATCGGGCTGGGCGATGCGTTCTTGTGCATTGTGCTGCTGCGGAGTCGGCGCATCCTGCGGGCGCGGCTCGGGAATCGGCTGCGGCGGGGGCACGGTGTCTTCGGGCACCGGTTCGGGCTGCACGTCCTCCACCGGCTCGGGCAGGTCGGGCAGCTTTTCCGAAGCGCGCAGGGCCTGCCGCGCGGCCGAGGCTTCAGCCGCTGACAACTCCAGGCTGGCCTCCACCGCCGGGCTCCCGGCAGCGGCGTCGGTCGAGCGCGAAGGCGACCAGACCCAGGCGATGATAAAAATCGCCGCAACCAGCAGATGCACCAGCAAGGCCAGTACGACCGGCAGGCCCCACTCGCTGTTGGAATCGCGCGGCGGCGGCAAAGCGTCAGCGTGCATCGGTCGCCAGACCCACCTTCTCGATCTTCGCGGCCTTGATCACGTCCATCGCCGCGACGACCTTCTCATAGGTCACGGTCTTGTCGGCGGCGACGATCACGCGCAGATCCTTGTCCTGCGAGGCCAACGCGCCCAGCTGCGCCTGCAGCACACCAGCCTCCATGGCTTGCGGGTCCTTGGCTTCGGGCAGCTTGAGGCTGAGCTGGCCATCGGCACGCACCGAGACGATCACCGGATCCTGCCGGCTTTCCAGCGCCTTGGCGGTGGAACTGGGCAGATCGACTTCGAAACTGAGCGTCAGCAGCGGCGCGGTCACCATGAAGATGATCAGCAGCACCAACATCACGTCGATGTACGGCACGACGTTGATCTCGGACTTGAGCTTGCGGCGCTTGCGGCGGGGTATGGCGGCGGTCATGTTCTGGGCTCCTGCGGTCAGAGGAAAGCGCGGAGGCGCTTACTCGTCAGCGCCGCTCTGGCGCTGCAGGATGGAGCTGAACTCTTCGGCGAAGGTTTCATAACGCACCGACAGGCGCTCCACGCGGGTTGTGAAACGGTTGTAGGCCCACACTGCCGGGATGGCCACGAACAGGCCGATGGCGGTGGCGAACAGCGCTTCGGAGATGCCGGGCGCGACCGAGGCGATGCCGGCCTGCTCACCGCTGCTGATCATGTCGTGCATGGTCACCATGATGCCGAACACGGTACCGACCAGGCCCACATAAGGGGCGGTTGAACCGATATTGGCCAGCAGCTCCAGGTTGCGCTCCAGCCCGTCCACTTCACGGGCATAGGCGGTGCGCATGGCGCGCTGCGCGCCTTCCAGCTGGCTGCGGCCGTCCAGGCCGCGACGGTTCTGCATCCGGGTGTATTCCCGGAAACCGGATTCGAAGATCGCTTCCAGCCCGTCCACCGACCGGTTGCGATCAGTCGCCGCCGAATAAAGTTTGCCCAGATCGGCCCCCGACCAGAAGCGGTTCTCGAAATCGTTGGCCTCGCGATCGGCGGCCTTGAACACGCGTGCCTTGCGGAAAATGATCACCCAGCTGATGAACGAACCGGCCAGCAGCAGCAGCACGATCAGCTTGACCGGGATACTGGCCTTGATCATCAGATCCAGATAGTTGATGCCGCCGCCATGGCTGGCCTGGGCAACGGTCTGCGCAGCTGCGGCGCTGACATCGGCCGGCAGGGCCTCGGTCACGGTGGCCTGCAGGGCCAGAAGCAAAGCGATCATCCGGTCTTCCTCAGTATTGCTTAAGCGGTTTGTGTTTGAAGGGGTTTGAGCGTTGCGTACAGCGTTTCATCAATGGGCTGCGGACGGAAATCCGCGGCGCTGACGGCGGCAAGCCGGACCTCGGCACTGACCAGCAGCTGGTCCTCTCGCATCACCGCCTGCGTCATCAGCAGACTGGCCCGCCGGCATTGCACCAGTTCCACCGTGGTGGTCAGCGCATCATCCAGCCTGGCCGGTTTCAGGAAATCCAGCTTCATGGCACGGACCACAAACACCTGCCCGCCCCCATTGCGCATGGCTTCCTGCCCATAACCCAGCGCGCGCATCCATTCGGTGCGGGCGCGTTCCATGAACGCCACATAGCGTGCGTGGTAGACCACACCACCTGCGTCGGTATCTTCCCAGTAAATGCGTGTCGGCCAACTGAACCGGGCCTCAATCGTCATCACGCTGCTCCACAAACAGATCCACCGGTGCCGGCGCGGCCTTGGGCTTCAGCCCCATGTGGCGATAGGCCTTGTGCGTAGCCATCCGCCCACGCGCGGTACGCACCAGAAAACCCTGCTGGATCAGATAGGGCTCGACCACGTCTTCGAGCGTACCGCGCTCTTCCGACAGGGCGGCGGCCAGCGATTCGATCCCGACCGGGCCGCCGTCGAAATACTCGACCATAGTACGCAGCAGGCGCCGGTCCAGCTCATCGAAGCCTTCCGGGTCGACCTTGAGCATCTGCATGGCGGCCTGCGCGACGTTCTGGTCGATATGCCCACTGGCCTTGACCTGCGCATAGTCGCGCACGCGGCGCAGCAGGCGGTTGGCGATGCGCGGGGTGCCGCGCGAACGGCGCGCGATCTCGCCGGCGCCTTCGGCGCTGCAATCGATCCCGAGGATGGCGGCCGAGCGCCGGACGATACGGGTCAGCTCGTCGGCCGAATAGAACTCCAGCCGCTGCACAATGCCAAAGCGGTCACGCAGTGGCGCGGTCAACAACCCGGCCCGGGTGGTGGCGCCGATCAGGGTGAACGGAGGCAGATCCAGCTTGATCGAACGCGCCGCCGGGCCCTCCCCGATCATGATGTCGATCTGGAAATCCTCCATCGCCGGATACAGCACTTCCTCGACCACGGGCGAGAGGCGATGGATCTCATCGATGAACAACACATCGTGCGGCTGCAGGTTGGTCAGCAGCGCGGCCAGGTCGCCGGCTTTCTCGATCACCGGGCCGGAGGTGACCCGCAGCGCCACGCCCAGTTCGTTGGCGATGACGTGGCTGAGGGTGGTCTTGCCCAGCCCCGGCGGGCCGAAGATCAGCACATGGTCCAGCGCCTCGCCACGCGATTTTGTCGCCTGGATGTAGATATCCAGCTGCTCACGCACGGGCGCCTGGCCGAGATAGTCGGCCAGGGTGCGCGGACGGATGCTGGCATCGGCCACCTCGTCCTCGCGGGTGGCGCCGGCGCCGATGATGCGATGATCAGTCATCGCGCAATTATGCGCCAAGCGCGCGGCAAGTTACGGGCATACGGGCTAGATCTCCACCTGCGCACCCAGCTCGACCAGACGGTTGCCCGGAATCCGGAAGAAGCCGGTGGCCGGGGCCGCGTTGCGATGCATGAACGCAAACAGCTTGTCACGCCAGATCGGCATGCCGCGATTGGCGCTGGCGACGATGGTTTCGCGGCTGGCGAAGAACGTGGTCTCCATCGGATCGAAATAGATGCCGCCGTGGTCGCACGAGCGCATCAGCGCCAGCGGGACGTCCGGCGTTTCCATGAAACCGTAGCGCACCTGGATGCGATAGAACTCGTCCCCCACCGAATCGATCTTCAGTCGCTGCGCATCGGCCGCATACGGCACCGGTAGGGTTTCCACGTGGAGGAACACATTGCGCTCGTGCAGCACCTTGTTGTGCTTGAGGTTGTGCATCAGCGCGTGCGGCACCACCGCCGGATCGGCCGTCAGGAATATCGCCGTGCCCGGTACACGCACCGGCGGTGCCAGCATCAGCCCGGGCAGGAAGGTATCGATGCGGATACCGTCCTTGCGGATCTCATCGCGCAGCAGTTCGCGACCACGCCGCCAGGTGCGCATCATCGTGAACAGGGCCACCCCCAGCACGACCGGGAACCACGCCCCCTGCAGCAGCTTGGCGCCGTTGGCGATCACGAACCCCAGGTCGATGACGAAGAAAACCACGCACAGCGCGACGATGGCATGCCGCGCCCTGGGCCACAGCGCACGCGCCACCAGCGCCAGCAGCAGGGTGTCGATCAGCATCGTGGCCGACACCGAAATGCCGTATGCCACAGCCAGATTGCTGGAACTGCGGAACGCCAGCACCAGCCCGAACACCATCACCGCCAAGCCCCAGTTGATGCCCGGGATGTAGATCTGGCCGATGGTGTCGTGCGAGGTATGCAGGATGCGCATGCGCGGGATGTAACCCAGCTGTATGGCCTGACGGGACACCGAGAATGCGCCGGTGATCACCGACTGGCTGGCGATCACCGCCGCCATCGTCGCCAGGATGATCATCGGGTACAGCGCCCATTGCGGCACGGCTTCGAAGAACGGATTGGACACCGCATCCGGCCGCTGCAGCACCAGCGCGCCCTGGCCCAGATAGTTCAGCACCAGACACGGCAGTACGAAGAAGTACCAGGCATGGCGGATCGGCGGCGCGCCGAAGTGGCCCATGTCCGCATACAGCGCCTCGCCACCGGTCACCGCCAGCACCACCGCACCAAGGATGAAGATGCCGTGCCAGCCATGCTCCAGGAAGAAGCGCGCGCCCCACAGGGGATTGAAGGCCTTGAGCACTTCCGGGGCACTGATCACGTTCCAGATGCCGATCGCCGCCAGCGACAGGAACCAGATCGTCATCACCGGTCCGAACACCTTGCCGACCTTCTCGGTACCGAAACGCTGCGCGGCGAACACCGCGGCCAGCACCACCAGGGTGATCGGCACAACGAAATGGCCCAGTCCGGGCGCTGCGACCTCCAGGCCCTCCACTGCGCCCAGCACCGAGATGGCCGGGGTGATCACCCCATCACCGAAGAACAGCGAAGCGCCGAAAATACCGAGAATGCCCACCACATAGGCCGAGCGCGAGCCGTTGCGCAGCGTGCGCTGGGCCAGCGCCATCAACGCCATGATGCCGCCCTCGCCATCGTTGTCGGCGCGCATGATGATGGTCACGTACTTGAGCGTGACCACCATGTTCAGCGCCCAGAACGCCAGTGACAGCACCCCCAGTACGGTGTCGTGGTCGCTGGTCAGCCCGTAGTGCGGCGAGAACGCCTCCTTCAGGGTGTACAGCGGACTGGTGCCGATGTCGCCGAACACCACGCCGATGGCGCCGATGACCAGCGCCAGACCACCAGCGGTACCGTGGCCGGAATGTGGCGCGGAAGAATCAGACTGCGGGGAAACGTGGGACATGGAAGTCTCGATTGACGTCATACAGCCGGATGGGCACCGCGCCTCAGCGCAGCGCCGATTGCAGCGCCTTGCGGATGACGGTGGCGACATCGTCGCCCTCGCCGCCGGCATCGCGCGCCATCTTGGCCGCCTCGGCCGGTTTATAGCCCAGTTGCTGCAAGGCCACTGTCGCCTCGGACACCGGATCGGCCCCGAGCTGTCCGGCGATGGGCGCACCGCCGCCGGTGAAATTGGCCGCGCGATCACGCAGCTCCACCACCATACGCTCGGCGGTCTTCTTGCCGATGCCCGGAATACGGGTCAACGCAGCGACATCGCCGGTCTGGATCAGCCGCCCGAACTCGTCGACGCTGACCCCGGAAAGCACCGCCAGCGCGATTTTCGCGCCGATGCCCGACACCTTCTGCACATCACGGAACAGGCGGCGCTCGCCTTCGCGCAGGAAGCCGTACAGCGACACGCTGTCTTCCTTCTGCGCGTAATGGGTGAACAGGATCACCTCGCGGCCGACATCGGGCAGGTCGTAGAACGTGCTCATGGGCGCCTCCAGCTCGTAGCCGACGCCATTGACGTCGATCACCAGCCACGGCGGGGCTTTGTACGCGAGGATGCCGCGCAGGCGTCCGATCATGCCAAGTTCCTCATTTGCGACTCCAGGCCTGGCGCACATCCACGCCCAGCCGGTTGGCCGTGGCGCGCACATGCGCGTGGGTGATGGCGACGGCCAGCGCATCGGCGGCATCCGCCTGCAGCTTGCCCTTCAGGTTCAACATCAGGCCCACCATATGCTGGACCTGTTCTTTCTGCGCGCTGCCGCGCCCGACCACCGCCAGCTTGATCTCGGTGGCCGCGTATTCGCTGACCTGCAGATCCCGCATCACCACCGCACAGATCGCCGCGCCGCGGGCCTGGCCCAGCTTCAACGCCGAATCGGCGTTCTTGGCCATGAACACCTTCTCGATGGCCACTTCCTGCGGCCGGTATTCCTCGATCAGGGCATGCAGGCCATCGGCCAGCCGCTTGAGCCGCAACGCAAAGCCATCGGCGCCCAGCAGCACCAGCGGGGCATGGTAGACGTGGCTGGCACGGCCGCTGGCATCGATATCGATAATGCCGACACCGGTGCGTTGCGAGCCCGGGTCGATGCCGAGGATGCGGGTCATTGGAGGGTCTGCCTGGATTGGGACGGCGGCCATGATCCGCCACCGCCGTCTCAATCAGTAGGACGGGAACGGCCGGTCAGGCCCGCTCGAGGCTGGCCTGATCGACGTTGGAATACACGTCCTGCACATCGTCCAGGTCTTCAAGCATGTCCAGCAGCTTCTTGACCTGCACAGCGGTGTCGGCATCCACGGCGATGTCGTTGTCGGCGCGGAAGGTGATTTCGGCATGGTCCGGCGTCAGCGCCGCCGCCTCCATCGCCGCCTTCACCCCCAGGAACGATTCCGGGGCGGTGATCACATCGATCGCGCCATCTTCCGGATAGACTGCGATGTCATCTGCACCGGCCTCGATCGCGGCCTCGGTGATTTTTTCCTCATCGGCGCCGGGCGCGTAAGCCAGCACGCCAAGGCGCTTGAACATGAAAGCCACCGAGCCCTCGGTGCCCATATTGCCGCCGCACTTGCTGAAGGCATGGCGCACATCGGCCACGGTACGCACACGGTTGTCGGTCAGGCAGTCCACGATCACCGCCACGCCGCCCGGGGCATAGCCTTCGTAGCGGATTTCCTCATATTCAACGCCTTCCAGCTCGCCGGTCGCCTTCTTGATCGCGCGCTCGATCACGTCCTTGGACATGTTCGCCGACAGCGCCTTGTCGATGGCTGTACGCAACCGCGGGTTGTTGTTGGGGTCGCCTCCACCACCGCGTGCGGCCACGCTGATCTCACGGATGATCTTGGTGAAAATCTTGCCGCGCTTCGCGTCAGACGCGTTTTTGCGGCCTTCGATGGAAGGACCTCTACCCATGGGAATACCGTACATCTGTCAGGAACAGGGCGTGAATTCTACCCGATCGCCGCGCCGGCACCTGTCACGCCACCCGTCGTCCCCGATCACGGTCAAACCGCCCTTCACGCAGGAACGCCGCGGTCTGCCGCGCCACCTCCGGCGACAGCACCAGCCCGCTGTGGCTGACCGGCACCACACAATGGTCGGCCAATCCCTGCAGACGGGTCTCGGCCAGCGCCACGGTGCCATCGGAATCGGCATGCACCGCGCCCAGCAGGGCTCCCAAGCCGTGCGGCACCGAGCCGGCCACCAGCCCCACCTCGGCCCGGCCCTGCCACGCCGGCAATCCGTGCCGCAGCAGTCCGCCGCTGCGCCCCAAGGCCGCCGCCCAGCCATGCCCGGCCAGGGCGCGCGCGGTTTCGCTGCCGCACAACGGCGAGCCCAGGCACACCACCCGGGACACTTCCAGCTCCGGCGCCACCCGCAGAGCCTCCAGCGCCACCAGCCCCCCGAGGCTATGCCCGACCAGCGCGACCGGGCCGCGACCACGCAACCGCTCGATCAGCAGCGGCACCGCCACCTCCGGGCCACCGAACACGCTGGGATAGCCGAAACTGTTGACTAAAAAGCCCTGCGCGCGCAGCCGCCACGCCAGGGGGCCGACCCAGGCGCGGGCGTTCCAGATGCCATGCAGCAGCAGTACCGGTGATGTCATTGCGTCCACCTTGCGCCGCTTGCGGCGCCCGTGCTCCATATCGATACGGGGAGTGATAGCCGACCCACGGGCAATCCCGGGTGAAGCAGGTGTTGGGTGGCCACGGCCGGCGCTAGGGTGAACGGCGCAGGATGAACTCCCGGTCGCGGACCCGGCCCACCGGGAATTCGTACTCGCCGGCTTTCTCAAAACCGTGCCGGCCATAGAAGCGCTGCGCGCCGAAGTTTTCCGACCACACCCCGATCCACAGCGTGCGCGGGCCCTCGCGCTCCAGCCATGCCAGCGCGGCTTGGAACAGGCGGCTGCCCCAGCCGCCATTCTGATGGCCCTGGAGCAGATACAGGCGCTTGAGCTCCCCGTCGCCGGGACGCACCTGCGGATGCGGCAGGCCACACGGTCCGGCGGCGGCATGACCAACGGCCACCCCATCGCATTCGAGCAACCACACCGCATAGTCCGGATGCTCCAGGATCACCCGCTGGCGGGCCGCCGGATACGCTTCGTCCAGAAACGCCTGCAGATCCTCCGGCGGATACAGATGCCCGAAGGTCTCGACAAAGGTACGTGTAGCCAGCGCCGACAAGGTGTCGGCGTCGTCAGCAGTAGCGCGGCGGAGCGTGTAGCGATTGTCGATCACGGGGTTTCCGGCGGTATGGGAACGATGCCCAATCTATCCGGCGGCATTGCCATCGGATAGGACCGCCAACGCCCCCCCTCCAGACGCATTGGCGGCGGGCGCCCGGCGCTCATCAACGCGACCGGGCAGCCATCAAACGGCGAGCGGAACTTATTCCTTGGCCGCTTTCGGACGCACCTGCACATGCACCTCGGCCAGCTGCGCGTCGGTGATCGGCGAGGGCGCGTCGGTCATCAGGCACTGTGCGCCGGTGGTCTTCGGGAACGGGATCACGTCGCGGATCGACTCGGTACCGGCCATCAGCGCGGCGATGCGGTCGATACCGAAGGCGATGCCGCCGTGCGGCGGTGCGCCATAGTTCAGGGCATCCAGCAGGAAGCCGAACTTGGCGCGCGCTTCTTCAGCACCGATGCCGAGCAGCTCGAACACCGCGCTCTGCATCTCCGGACGATGGATACGGATCGAACCGCCGCCAATCTCGTTGCCGTTGAGCACCATGTCGTAACCGCGCGACACCGCCGTCTTGGCATTGGCGCGCAGGTCGGCCACGTCATCCACCGCCGGTGCGGTGAAGGGATGATGCAGGGCCACATAGCGCTGCTCTTCCTCGTCCCACTCGAACATCGGGAAGTCGGTGACCCACAGCGGGGCCCAGCCATCGGCGACCAGGTTGAAGTCCTTGCCGGCCTTCAGGCGCAGTGCGCCCATGAAGTCGGAGACCTTGTTGTAGCCGCCGGCGCCGAAGAACACGATGTCGCCATTGCCGGCACCAATGTGCTTGAGCAGCGCAGCGAAGGCGTCTTCGGCGAAGAACTTCTGGATCGGCGAGCTGATTTCACCGTTCTCGCCCACCTTGATGTAGGCCAGACCCTTGGCACCGTACTTGGCGGCGTGGGCGGCGTATTCGTCGATCTGCTTGCGGCTCAGACTGGCACCACCCGGGATGCGCAGCGCGGCCACGCGGCCGTCGGCGTCATTGGCGGCCGCGGTGAACACCGGGAACTCGCTGCTCTTGACCAGCTCGGCCACGTCCACCAGCTCCAGCGCGATGCGCAGGTCCGGCTTGTCCGACCCGTAGCGGCGCATCGCCTCGGCCCAGGTCATGCGCGGGAAGCTGGCATCGAGATCGACGTCGACCACTTCCTTGAAAATCGAGCGGATCATGTCCTCGACGAAATCCTGCACGTCGCGCTCGCGCACGAAGGCGAACTCCATGTCCAGCTGGGTGAACTCCAGCTGGCGGTCGGCACGCAGGGCTTCATCGCGGAAGCAGCGGGCAATCTGGTAGTAGCGGTCAAAGCCGGCCACCATCAGGATCTGCTTGAACAGCTGCGGGCTCTGCGGCAGCGCGTAGAACTCGCCCGGGTGCATGCGCGCCGGCACCAGGAAGTCGCGCGCGCCTTCCGGGGTGGCCTTGGTCAGGATCGGGGTCTCGATATCCTGGAAGCCGCGGCCATCCAGATGACGGCGCAGGGCCTGCACCAGCTTGATGCGGGTGCGCTGCATGCGCTGCATTTCCGGACGGCGCAGGTCCAGGTATCGGTACTTCAGGCGGGTTTCCTCGCCCGGGTTTTCGTGGGCGTGGAACGGCAGCGGCGCGGCCTTGTTGAGTACGGTGATGGCGGTGGCGATCACTTCCACCTTGCCGGTGCGCATTTTGTCGTTGACCGCGTGGCGGGCGCGCACGACGCCTTCCACCTGCAGCACGTCCTCGTAGCCCAACGAGGCGGCCACGGCGAACACCTCGGCGTTGTCCACCTCCACCGTCACCTGCACGATGCCTTCGTGATCGCGAAGATCAATGAAGCAGACGCCGCCCTGGTTACGGGCCACGTCGGTCCAGCCGGCGAGAGTGATGGTTTGGCCGATCAAGGTCTCATCGACCAGGCCACAGAAATGGGTACGCATGGAAAAGCTCCGCAGGGGATGCCAGCGCGCAGCGGCGCCGGTGAAGGTTTTATATCAGCCAAGGCCGATCAAGCCGGTTATTTTGCGGCCCGGGCGGTGCGGGAGCAAATCCGGCGACCAGTCACGCCCGCTTAAGCGGGTGGCGGACTATAGTCGGCCACCTCCGGAACTGAATGGGGATGTCACCATGAAACGCCACCTCCTGCTTGCCTGCCTTGCCGCGACCCTGCCCGGCGCGCTGTTGACCGCCCTGCCAACCACCGCACAGGCCCAGGCCACCCGCGCCTACGCACCCGAGGACCTGCGCCAGCTCAATCGCGCCGACCGCGCCCGGGTGATCGAGCGCGAATACGCAGACCAGTCCGGCGGACGCCGCATTCCCGACGACCAGCTGGAGTTCTACCTGGACCAGGTCAATTCCGGCTGGGGCTTCTCCCGGATCAAGCAGGACATCGCCACCTCGCTGCGCGGCAATGGCGGAGGCAACTGGAGCGGGGGCGGCAACGGCAATGCCGGCACCCTCCGCTGCGAGAGCAATGACAACCGCCAGCGGGTCTGCAACACCGGCTGGCGCCGCGCCACCCTGGTCCGCCAGTTGTCCAAGACCCAGTGCATCGAGGGCCGCAACTGGGGCAGCAGCAACGGCAGCGTCTGGGTCAGCAACGGCTGCCGCGCTGAGTTTGCCGAGGGCCGTGGGGGCCAGGGCGGCAACTGGAACGGCAATGCCGGCACGATCCGCTGTGAAAGCAATGACAACCGTCGTCGCGAATGCGCCACGGGCTGGCGCCGCGCCACCCTGGTGCGTCAGCTGTCCAAGACCCAGTGCATCGAGGGCCGCAACTGGGGCAGCGGCAACGGTACGGTCTGGGTCAGCAATGGCTGCCGTGCCGGATTCACGGAAGGCCGTGGCGGTGGCTGGGGCAATAACGGTGGCAACTGGAATGGCGGCAACAGCGATTACAGCGTCACCTGCAGCAGCGATGACAACCGCATGCGCTCCTGCGCCTGGGACCGGCGCCAGGGGCGCCCGGTGGTCATCCAGCAGTTGTCCAGCACCCCGTGCGTCGAAGGCCGCAACTGGGGTTACAGCGGCAACAGCGTGTGGGTGAACGCCGGCTGCCGCGCGCGCTTTGGCAGCCGCTGAGCACCGGCCCGGCTCCTGCCGGAACAGTGAAGAAGGGCGCCTCTCGGCGCCCTTCCTTTTTCCGCTCAGCTCTCGCTGCCCCACGGCGCGGGCGGCAAAGCCACCGGCGCGGTGAGATCGAATTCGACCTGGAACAGCCGCCCGTCCGGGCGCGACAGCTCGTAGACGAAGCGCTTGCCCGCTTCCAGCTCCATCGCCCAGGTATTGCGCACCGAGCCCTGCAGACCCTCGCGCTGGAACAGCGCCACCGACTCGGCATCCACCGGGAAGCGCTGCCGCGTCACGCTGCCGGCGTCCTGTGTGTCACCGCCGTACATCGTGGTGGCATCCGGACTGCCGTCCTCATGGCGGTGATCGTGTTTCAGGCGCAGCCCCCCGGCGGTGCGGGTCAGCACCCAGGTCCGCGACCGGTCATCGCCGACATGGAACGGCACGCGCAGCTCCTGGGTCGGCGCATCGCAGCCGCGGACATGCATCACCAGCGCCTTGCCCTCAAAGGCATCGGGTGTGGCCGTGGCCGGCTGGTTGGCGACCACGCGCCCGGCGAACGCCTGCCCACAATGCCGCGCCAGCGCCGCCAGGAACTGGTCGGCCGGCGCCGGGTCCGGACGGGCGATGCGCCCGGCATTGAGGGGGGCCGCAAAGGCAGGGAAAACCGCACCGCCGGCCAGGGCCAGCACGCACATCAGGGAATGCGAAAGTTTTTTGTTCATCCAGCGACCCTAGCCCGCCGTGGATTGCCGGGCAAGCGCCTGCCTAGGGCCTCGCATTGGCTGATGCGGCGCGGGCGGTTGCCAATGCCGCCCGCCACTGGCGGGTGATCGGCGAATCATCGCCATATACCGGCACCGCCGCGGCGAGCACCGCCTGCCACGCCGTCACCGCCTCGGCCCACGCACCACGCTGCTGCGCCAGTCGCGCACGCAGTACCTGCTGGTTGATCGCCGCGAACGGACTGCCGTGCACGACCGGTTCCAGCGCCGCCAGCATCGCCGCCGCCTCGTCCAGACGCTGTTTGCCGATCAGCCACTCCGTCCAGGCCTGGCGCACGCGGATGCCGTTGGCGCTGTTGGCGGGAATACGCGGCAGCCATTGCCGATACGCCCGCTGCAGCAGCGCGTCACCCTCGTTCCTGCCCAGCCGGGTCAGCAACAGGCCCAGCTGCAACGCCGCATCCAGCGTATCGGGATGATCGGCGCCGATCACCGCCTCGCGCGTGGCCAGCACCGTGCGGTAGTCGGCCTCGGCACGGCGCAGGTCGCCGGTCCCCACCGCCAGCTGCGCCGCCGTTTCCAGTACCAGCGAATAGCCGTAGCTGTCTTTGCCCTGCACCGCGACCGTCAGCCGCAGCGCTTCATCCAGATAAGGCCGCGCGCGGACATACTCACCCTTGCGGATCAGCGTGGCGGCCAGCCGGTTGTTCTCGCTGGACACATACACACTGTGTTCGCCGAAAATCTTCGGTGCCCGCGCCAGGTTGGCCTCGAACAGCATCACCGCCTCCGCCAGCCTGCCGCTGTCGGCCACGGCCAGGCTGCGCTCGGTATGGCTGCCCCAGTAGTCGAACGACATCGGTCCAAACAGGCGCTCGAACATCGGTGTGGAACGGTCGAACATGGCCAGCGCGGCGGCCAGGTCGCCCTTGCGCCGGTAGAGCATGCCCAGGTTGTCCTGCAGCACGCCGATGAACTGCTCCCGCCGGCCGGCCTCATGCCGTTGCAGGGCCTGTTTGAACGCCGCTTCGGCCTCGTCATAGCGCTGCTCGGACAGCAACGCCAGTCCCAGCGAGTTGCAGGACTGCGCAATCCGGAAGCTGTCCGGCGCGCCCTCGCCCAGCAGCGCCAGCGAACGGCGCGCCAGACGCTCACCCTCCTTGCCGAAGCGATCGGCCGAATAGGTGCTGGAGGCCATATTCAGACTCTGCGCGGCCAGATCGATGTTCTTTGCGCCACCGGCCTGCGCCAGTGCTTCGGCAGCGGCCTCCATCAGTGGCCGGGCCCTGCTGGAATCCCCCAGATTCTTGTAAGCCAGCCCGATCACCGCCTTCAGCCGCGCGCGTACTTCCGGTGCGGTATCCAGATCGGTGTCCACCTGCACGGCGGCCCGGTCCAGCACCTCCCTGGCGCTGATCGTTTCTCCGCCCCGCAGTCCCTTCTCGCGCGGATCGGCCGCCTGGAACATGGACACCAGAAAGCCGCTGACCTGTTCGGCGACCATGGCCTCGCGCTCGGCCTCGGCCCGGGCCTGGCCCAACCGCCAGACAAACCCGGCCGCCAGCAGCAGCCCTGCCGACAGGGCCGCCATCCCCTTCCAGTTGCGCCGCAACCAGCGACCGGCGCGGTACCCCCGCCCGCCCTTGCGCGCCCGCACCGGGCGGTGTTGCAGATAGCGCTGCACATCGGCCGCCATCGCCTCGACCGAGGAATAGCGCTGCTCCGGCAGCAGCGCTCCGGCACGTACCACGATGGCATCCAGGTCACCGCGCAGCGCGCGCCGCTGCTTTGAGCCAAGACCGGCCCGCAGGCTGGGCGCGACCACCGCCGCGGCGGAAGCCCCGGCAGCACGGCGCACGCATCCGCCTGCCAGCAGTTCGCCCAGCACCACCCCCAGACTGAACACATCGCAGGCGACACCCACGTTCTGGTTGGACTGCAACTCCGGGGCCGCGTAGGCCGCGGTGAAGAACGGCTCGCGCACGCCGCGCTCTTCGCCCTCCAGCAGCCGCGACACGCCAAAATCCAGCAGCACCGGCTCGCCATCGGCGCGCACCAGGATGTTGGAGGGCTTCAGGTCGCAGTGCAGCACCAGCTGCGCATGCGCCGCCTGCACCGCGCCGCAGACCTTCAGGAACAGAGCCAGGCGCTGGGGAATATCCAGGGCCTGGCGGCGGCAGTACTGATCCAGCGATTCGCCACGGACGTACTCCATGACCAGATAGGGATTGCCCGCCGGCGTGCTGCCACCGTCATACAGCCGCGCGATGTTGGGATGCTGCAATCCGGCCAGAATGCGCCGTTCCGCGGCCAGCCGCTCGGCCACCCGGGGTCCGGGTTGACCGAGCAGGAACTTGATCGCCACCTGCTGCGCGTACAGGCCATCGGCACGCTCGGCGCGGAACACCACGCCCATGCCCCCACTGGCCAACCGCTCACACAGACGCCACGGTCCGATCCGTTCACCCTCATTCAATTCCGACACTGCCGCGGCGGTCAGCAACTGTTCCATCGGCGCGCGTGCGCGGCCCAGATCGCAGGTCTGTGCCTCCAGCAGCCCCAGGGTTTCCGCGATGACCTGCGGATCGGCGCTCAACCGCGCCAGCTCGGTCCGCCATTGCGACGGATCCAGCGCGCACACCGAGTCGAAAAGCTCCCGCACCTGCTGCCAACTGTCCCGATCCACCCGCATCCCCTGTGCCTGCAGGGCGCCGCTTTGGCATCCCGCTTTCCGGGTGCCGATGATAGCGGGCCGGCTGGCCCAGGCCTCAGGTCTTGCGCGACAGATCAGCCGGTTTCGAGGCGACGTCCAGCGGCCCGTCTGCAGTCAGCTGCGCTCTTACGTTCGTCGCCGCGGCGTCCATTGCGCGTTCGTGCTGCAACGGATCCACATCCATCGGCGTGCGGAACACCAGCGATGGCAGCAGTGTGGTCACCGCCGCGTAGAACAGCAGCGCGCCATACAGCACCGGCGAGACATCGAAACGCTCGCGCATGATCCCGGCCAGCACCAGGGTGAAGATCAACGTCGGCGACAGCGCCAGTGCCACCCGCAGGCTCGAACGCAGGCTCTCGCCGAAGATCAGCCGGCGCTGCAGGCTCACCACCGCGATGCGCAGCGGCAGCACCACCAGGGTGATGACCACTCCCAGTCCCAGCGCTTCGAAACTGAGCGCGTCGCCGGGCACATGGGTGCCGGAATTGAAGAAGTAGAACGGTACGAAGAACGAGGAGAACAGGCGCAACGCGTGCAGGTTCTCGTGCGAGGCCAGCGACGGCATCCGCTGTTGCAGCAGGCGTGCCACCAGCCCGGCAATGAACGCGCCGACCAGGTAGTACACCCCCAGCCAGTAGGTGATGTAGGCCGCGAGCATGCCCACCATCACCAGCAACGAGAACTCCGAGCCCGGCGCGTGCGGCGCCACCCAGCGGCCGAGGCCGACGAACAGCAGCGGCAGCCCGACCATCATCGCCACCAGCGCCAGGCTGGAGAGCCCCAGGTGCACCGGATCATCGGCCTGCATCACCACGAACATCGCTGCCAGCGCCAGCAGCTCGCCGGCGATGGCCTTGCTGGTCACCCAGAACCGCTCCTCGTCACCAAGCCCGAGCTGCGACAGGGAATCCATGATGAAGCCGGTCGACGGCGTCAGCAGCGCCAACGCCAGCAGCCCCGCGGCCTGCCACGACAGGCCGGCGTAGCGCCATGCCAGCCAGGCCACCCCGACCAGCGAGGCACTGCGGATCAGCAGGTGCGCCAGCAGCGGCCACAGGCCCTTGCGCAGGCTGGCGATATCCACCTCCAGCCCGGCGAACAGGAACAACGAGGAGATTCCCAGTATCGACAGCAGGCTCACCACCGGATCGTGGGCACCATCGTCCAGCCACAGCACCGCGCCGATACCGAACGCCAGGCAGGTCAGCGGGGCGGGAATGCTGAAGCGCTGGATCGCGCGCGGGATCACCAGCAACGCGAAGATCAGCAACAGGTAGATGACATCTTTGTTCATGAGCCCGGCATCCTTGATGGACAACTGACAACGCGGGCGCCGGAACAGACCGGCTGTCAGTGCAACCAGGCCCCCGCAAGCTCCCCCACGCGGCGAAGAATCCCATTGCGACCGTCATCATCCAGTGCAGACCCCTGCAGGAAACTGGCCAGCAGCCACGGACTGCCGCCGGCCTCGGGCCACAGCACGGCGATGTCGTTGGTGGCGTCACTCCCGTTGCTGCCGGTCTTGTCGCCCACCCGCCAACCGCGCGGCAGGCCGGCACGCAGGCGCGCATCGCCGGTCTGGTTGTCGATCAGCCAGTCGGCCAGTTGCTGCCGTGATGCCGGGGCGAGCACGTCGCCCAGCACGAAGCGCTGCAGGTTGGCGGCCATCGCCGCTGGACTGGTGGTGTCGCGCGGATCGCCGGGCGCGAAGCGGTTGGCCTCCGGCTCGTAGCGCGCGCAGACGGTTACCGCATCGCCCTGCGCCCGCAGGAAGGCGGTCAGCCCGGCCGGCTCGCCGACCAGCGGCAGCAGCAGGTTGGCCGCGGCGTTGTCACTGGTGATCATCGTCGCCCGGCACAGATCGCGCACCGTCAGGTCCTTGCCGACGTGGCGCTGGCTGACCGGCGAGTGGTCGATGATGTCCGCCGCCCGCACCGGCACGCGCCGGTCCAGCGCGAGCTGGCCCCGATCGGCGCGATACAGCACCGCGGCCGACAGCAGGAACTTGAAGGTGCTGCACATCGGAAAGCGTTCCTGCATGCGGTGGCCATAGCGCGCACCGCTGGCCGGATGCCACAGGCACACGCCCAACCGACCGCCGCTTTCGGCTTCCAGCGCGGCGAAATCGCGGGCCGGCGGGGCAGGTGCCGTAGCGTTGGCCAACCGCGCCAGTGCCGGCACGGCAACGGCACTGGCCAGGGCGGCACCCCCGAACTTCAGGAACTGGCGACGGGCGAACATGCGGACTCTCCTGGGCATTGGCTGACAACGATGGTGAAAGCCGCGGCGGCCTGTGACCAGCGCGAAAAACCAGCATCAGCCATGAGCTGAATTTGCAGCTGACCCCGCCCTTGCCGCAGCAAAGGCGGAATAATGCGGACAACCCATCACCCGCCCTAATGGCTTTGCATGATCCGCCCGCCGCTGCCCCTCAACGCCCTGCGTGCCTTCGAGGCCGCCTCACGGCACCTGAACTTCACCCGGGCCGCACTGGAGCTGTGCGTCAGCCAGGCCGCCCTGAGCCACCAGATCCGCTCGCTGGAAGACCGCCTGCAGGTCAGTCTGTTCCACCGCCTGCCACGCGGCGTGGCCCTGACCGATGAAGGGGCGGCGCTGCATCCGGTGCTGACCGAGGCGTTCGACCGCATCGCGATCGCGCTGGCGCGTTTCAGCGACGGCCGCTTCCGCGAAGTGCTCACCGTCGGCGTGGTCGGCACCTTCGCCACCGGCTGGCTGCTGCCACGGCTGGCGGCCTTCGAGGCTGCCCATCCGGATATCGAACTGCGTGTGCAGACCCACAACAACCGCATCGACCTGGCCGGTGAAGGGCTGGACCTGGCGATCCGCTTCGGGGAGGGCGACTGGCAGGGCCAAGACTGCACGGCCATTGTCGATACCCCGTTCGCGCCATTGTGCGCCCCGGCGCTGGCCCGGCGGCTGCGGCAGCCGCGCGAGCTGGGCAACGTGCCGCTGCTGCGCTCCTACCGCAATGACGAGTGGCCGCGCTGGCTGAAACTGGCCGGCATCAGCGGCGTTCAAGCGCGCGGGCCGGTGTTCGATTCGTCATTGACGCTGGCCAGCGCGGCGGCGGCCGGTGCCGGGGTGGCGTTGCTGCCGCTGCGCATGTTCGAGCAGGAGCTTGCCGACGGCCGCCTGCTGCAGCCGTTCACGCCGACACTGTCACTCGGCCGTTACTGGCTGACGCGGCTGCGCTCGCGCCCGGAACGCGAGCCGATGCGCCGGTTCAAGGCCTGGCTGCAGGCGCAGGAAGCGCCGGCCGGTCCTTGATCACCGGCGGGAGCTGTCCACCGCCGGCCAAGCTGCGAGGCCAGGCGCCGCGGGAAGCTCAGTCTTCCAGCATCTCCATCCACGTGGCTTCGGCCTGTTCCAGCTGCTGGGCCAGCACCTCGCGCTCGCCGCCGAGCCTGGCCATCTTGGCCGCATCGGCGTAGTTGCCCGGATCGGCGAGCTGGCGGTCGATCCCGGCCAACGCGGCCCCCAGCTGCTCCACCTTCTTTTCGGCCGCTTCCAGCTTGTGCGGATTGACCGGCTTTCTGGCCGCAGCCGGCTTGACCGGCGCCACGGCTGCCGGCGGCGCGGAAGCGGCCGGCTTTTCCTGTTTGTCGGCCTTGCTGCGTGCCCCCTGGGCACTGGCACGGGTGCGCAGCCACGCCGCGTACTCGTCCAGATCACCTTCAAACGGCTCGACCACGCCATCGGCCACGCGCCAGAAGGTGTCGCAGACCAGACCGATCAGATGGCGGTCATGGCTGACCATCACGATCGCGCCTTCAAACAGCGCCAGCGCTTCGGCCAGCGCTTCGCGCATTTCCAGATCCAGGTGGTTGGTCGGTTCGTCCAGCAGCAGCACGTTGGGCTGCTGCCAGGCGATCAGCGCCAGCGCCAGACGCGCGCGCTCGCCACCGGAGAAGCCGTCGACCGGTTCGAACGCGCGATCGCCCGGGAAATTCCACTTGCCCAGGAAATCGCGGAAGCTCTGGTTCACGCCATTGGGGTCCAGATCACGGAAGTGGTCCATCGGCGTGGCGCCTTCGCGCAGCGATTCCACCGTGTGCTGGGCGAAGTAGCCGATCTGCAGGTCCGGATGCGCCATGCGGTCACCGGCCAGCAGCGGCAGCTCGCCCACCAGCGATTTGACCAGCGTGGTCTTGCCGGCGCCGTTGGGGCCGAGCAGGCCCACGCGCTGGCCGGCTTCCAGACCGAAGCCGACGTTGTCCAGGATCACCGCGTCCGGGCCGTAGCCGGCGGTCACATCGTTGAGCCGGATCAGCGAGAACGGCAGCTTGGCCGGTGGCGAGAACTCGATGCGGAACTCGCGCTCGGCGCGCACCGCTTCGGTGCCGGTCATCTTGGCCAGACGCTTGATCCGGCTCTGCGCCTGGGTGGCCTTGGAGGCCTGCGCCTTGAAGCGGTCGATGAAGCTCTGCAGGTGGGCGCGCTCGGCCTGTTCCTTCTCGTGCGCGATCTGCTGCTGGCGCAGGTGCTCGGCACGCTGGCGCTCGAAATCGGTATAGCCACCCGGGTACAGCTTGGCGCTGCCGCCATGCAGGTGCAGGGTGTGGGTGGCGACGTTGTCCAGGAACTCGCGGTCATGCGAGATCAGCAACAGGGTGCCCGGGTACTTGAGCAACCACTGTTCCAGCCAGTACACCGCATCCAGATCCAGGTGGTTGGTCGGTTCGTCCAGCAGCAGCAGGTCGCTGGGCATCATCAGCGCGCGGGCCAGGTTCAGGCGCGCGCGCCAGCCACCGGAGAACGCAGCCACCGGCCGGCTGTGGGTCTCGGCCGGAAAGCCCAGGCCGTGCAGCAGTTTGCCGGCACGGGCCTCGGCGTCATAGGCGCCCAGCTCGGCCATCTTCTGGTGCGCGTTGGCAACCGCTTCCCAGTCCTCGCGTGCGGCGGCGGCGGCCTCTTCAAGCAGCACCGCGGCCACCACGTCATCGCCACCGAGCACGTAGTCGATGGCGCGGTCCGGCAGCGCCGGGGTTTCCTGGGCCACGTCGGCGATGCGGATCTTGCCCGGCAGCGACACATCTCCCTTGTCCGCCTCCAGCTCGCCGCGCACGGCGGCAAACAGGCTGGACTTGCCCGCGCCATTGCGCCCCACCACGCCAACGCGGTAGCCGGCATGCAGGGTGAGGTCGACATTGGACAGCAGCAGGCGTTCGCCCCGGCGCAGGGCGAAATTACGAAGGGAAATCATGAATAGGTCCGTTATAACGAAAAGGAATGTGCATGTGAGCAGCATTCCTGCGACGTGATTCTAACGTTATCCAATACTTGACTCACCTCCTGCACCGGCAGGCGCCCTCCCGGCGTTTAACCGCAGGACTCCCCTACTCCCCCTGCCAAATCGCTACTGCCGAGCTGAAAAAGCTTTCAAAAGCAACAAATTAGCCGAGGCATCCGGTTTGACACGAGGTAAAAATTCCATTAATCCGTTGATGGCGCACCGCAACAGCCGCGAACCCCACGCCTCGCCGATGCCGCCACTCAATACCGGAGCTGCAACCTGATGAACCGCAAGTCCAGTACCCTCGCCGTCGCCATTGCCCTCGCCCTGGGCACCTCCGCCGTCCCCGCCCTGGCCCAGTCCAGTGCCAACACGCTGGACACGGTGATCGTCACCGGTACCCGCGTGGCCGACCGTACCGTGGCCGAATCGCAGTCGCCGATCGACATCATCACCCCGGAAGTGCTGCAGTCCACCGGCACCTCCGAGCTGGCCACCGCGCTGTCACGCGCCCTGCCCTCGCTGAATTTCCCGCGCCCGGCGCTGACCGACGGCACCAGCGGCATCCGTCCGGCGCAGCTGCGCGGGCTCTCGCCGGACCAGGTGCTGGTGCTGGTCAACGGCAAGCGCCGCCACACCTCGGCGATGATCAACGTCAACGGCAGCATCGGCCGCGGTTCGGCCGCGGTGGATATCAACGCCATTCCGATCGCCGCGATCGAACGGGTGGAAGTGCTGCGCGACGGCGCCTCGGCGCAGTACGGTTCGGACGCCATCGCCGGCGTGGTCAACATCGTGCTCAAGGGCAGCGGTGAAGGCGGCAGCCTGGCGGTGGACGCGGGCCAGTATTCGGCCGGCGACGGTGCCAAATATCAGCTCTCCGGCGACACCGGCGTCAGCTTCGCCGACGGGCGCGGCAAGCTGCACCTGGCCGGCCAGGTCAGCCAGCAAGACGAGAGCAACCGTGCCGGCCCCTACCGCGGCACCACGCCCAACACCGGCAACTTCCCGGCGATCGGCCAGACCACCTTCATCGTCGGCGACCCGCGCGTGGACGCCAGCGCCGCTTCGGCCAACCTGAGCTTCGCCTTCACCGACAACATCAGCGGCTATGCCAACGCGCTGCTGGGCAACCGCGACATCACCTCGTTCGCGTTCTACCGCTCGCCCAATCACAGCGGCCAGGGCGCGCTGCTGGCCCAGGTCTATCCGGACGGCTACGTGCCGCAGATCAACCAGTACTCCAAGGACCGCTCGCTGGTGGCAGGCGTGAAGGGCAACACCGAGAGCGGCTGGACCTGGGACGTCAGCCTCAACCACGGCGAGAACACCCTGGATTTCCACACCCGCAACAGCATCAACTACAGCCTGGGCGTGAACAGCCCCAGCTCGTTCTACGACGGCACGCTGAAGTACCAGCAGGACATCGTCAACGCCGACCTCACCAAGTCGCTGGACTGGGGCCTGGCCTATCCGGTCACCTTGTCCTTCGGCGGCGAGTACCGTCGCGAGAAGTGGGAGCAGACCGCCGGCCAGCTGGAGTCGTACACCGGCAGCGGCGCGCAGGGTTTCGGCGGCTTCACCCCGATCAACGCGGTCGACGCCGATCGCCACAACTACGCGGTCTATGCCGGCCTGGAAGCCGACCTGACCGAGAAGTTCTCCGCCGGCCTGACCGGCCGCTACGAGGACTACTCGGATTTCGGCGACAAGTTCTCCGGCAAGCTGTCGGCGCGCTACGCCTTCACCGACAAGGTGGCGCTGCGTGCCACCGCCTCCAGCGGTTTCCGCGCCCCGTCGCTGGCCCAGCAGAGCTACCAGGCGGTGACCAGCACCATCATCAACGGCGTCTTCGTTGAGCGCGGCACCTTCCCGACCACCAGCACCGCCGCACAGGTGCTGGGTGCCAGCCCGCTCAAGGCCGAAAGCTCCACCTCCTACAGCGTCGGCCTGGTGCTGCAGCCGGTGGACCGGCTGTACCTGACCGTCGATGCCTACCAGATCGACATCGACGACCGCATCGTGCTGTCCACCAACATCACCACCAATGCCGCCGCCAACGCCTTGCTGGCCGGGCTGGGGCTGCCGCAGGTCACCGCGTTCTCCTACTTCACCAATGGCATGGACACCCGTACCCGCGGTGTGGATGCGGTGTCCAGCTACACCCTGCCGTTGGCGGCCAGCAGCTTGGAGCTGACCGCCGCCTACAGCTACAACGAGACCGAGGTGAAGAAGTTCCTCGCCTCACCAGCCGTATTCGGCAGCCTGGGCATCACCCAGTCGCTGATCGGCCGCGACGAGATCGGCCGCATCGAGGACAGCTACCCGCGTGACAAGGCCATCCTCAGCGGCACCTGGCGCTCGGACCGCTGGGAGCTGGGCCTGTCAGCCACCCGCTATGGCAGCTTCACCGTGCGCAACTCGGCCACCGCCGCCCGCGACCAGACCTACGACGCCAAGTGGGTGCTGGACGCTTCGGCCAGCTTCAAGCCCAGCGAGCAGTGGAAGCTGACCCTGGGTGCGGACAACCTGCTGGATACCTACCCGGAGCGCACCGCCGACCTGCAGAACTCGACCTGGGGCATGCTGCCGTACAGCAACTACTCGCCGTTTGGCTTCAATGGCGCCTACGTCTACGGCCGTATCAGCTACACCTGGTAAGACCGCAGCCGCGTCGTGGAAGGAAGATGCCCCGGGAAACCGGGGCATCTTTTTGGGCCTGGCCGGTGCCCCGCCGTCGCCTGGCACAGACTCGCCGTTGCCGCATCCGCCACCAACGGCACGGGCCGGAGCCGGCAATCCATCATCTTGAATTTTTTGCTTTTTCCGGCGTATTTCCGCTTTGTCGATGCCGGCCGCGTCCGTAGAATCGAGCTATCCCCCATAACTGCGAGCTGTAATGCACCATGACACCGCCCTGATCAACATGCTGGCCATCGGCCTGGGCTTTGCCTTCGTACTCGGCGTCCTGGCCAACAAGCTGCGGCTGTCGCCGCTGGTGGGCTATCTGGTTGCCGGTGTCATCGTCGGCCCCTTCACCCCGGGCTTTGTTGCCGACCAGGCGCTGGCCAACCAGCTGGCCGAAATCGGGGTGATGCTGCTGATGTTCGGGGTGGGATTGCACTTCTCGCTGAAGGATCTGATGGCGGTCAAGGCGATCGCCATCCCCGGCGCCGTCGGCCAGATCCTCGTGGCGACCCTGCTGGGCTGGGGCGTGGCCTCGGTGATGGGCTGGCCGGTACTGCACGGGGTGATCTTCGGTTTCTCGCTGGCCACCGCCTCCACCGTGGTGCTGCTGCGGGCGATGGAAGAGCGGCGCCTGCTGGAAACCACCCGCGGCAAGATCGCCGTGGGCTGGTTGATCGTGGAAGACCTGGCCTGTGTACTGGCGCTGGTGATGATGCCGGTGATCGCCGACGTCTTCGGACCCGATGCGAGCGGCAAGGCACCTTCCATCGCCGGTGTGCTGGCCTCCATCGGCTGGACCTTCGTGCAGCTGGGTCTGTTTGTGGCGGTGATGCTGCTGGTCGGCCGCCGGGTGATCCCGTGGGTGCTGGAGAAAGTGGCCGGCACCGGTTCGCGCGAACTGTTCACCCTGTGCGTGCTGGCCATCGCGCTGGGCGTGGCCTTCGGCGCCGCCGCGCTGTTTGGCGTGTCGTTCGCGCTGGGCGCGTTCTTCGCCGGCATGATGCTCAACGAGTCCGAACTCAGCCATAAGGCCGCGCACGACTCGCTGCCGCTGCGCGATGCCTTCGCGGTGCTGTTCTTCGTCTCCGTTGGCATGCTGTTCAACCCGATGATCCTGGTCGAGCACCCGTGGCAGGTACTGGCGACGGTGGCGATCATCATGTTCGGCAAGTCGGCCGCGGCATTCTTCATCGTGCGCGCGTTCGGCCACTCCAAGAGCACCGCACTGACCATTTCCGCCTCACTGGCGCAGATCGGCGAGTTCGCCTTCATCGTCGCCGGACTCGGCGTGGCGCTGGAGATCCTGCCCGAGACCGGACAGTCGCTGGTGCTGGCCGGCGCCCTGGTCTCGATCATGCTCAACCCGCTGGTGTTCGGCCTGCTCGACCGCTGGCAGGCCAAGCATCCGATCGCCACCCAGGTGGCGCAGGAACCGGAGATTCCGCCGGGCCCGTCGCTGGAGCTGCAGGACCATGCCATCGTCATCGGCTACGGCCGGGTCGGCAGCCATCTGGCGCAGGTGCTGCGCGAGCGCGGCGTGCCGGTGCTGGTGATCGATGACAACCGCGAGCACGTCGAGCGCGCGCATGCGGCCGGCATTCCCGGCATCCGCGGCAGCGCGGCGGCCGACCGGGTGCTGGCCGAAGCGCACCCGGAGCGCGCCAAGATCGCGGTGCTGGCCATTCCGCAGCCACTGGAATCGGGCGAGGCGCTGGCCAAACTGCGTGCGATCAATCCCGACCTGACCCTGCTGGCCCGCGCCCACAGCGATGCCGAAGTGAAGCACCTGCTGGAGCACGGCGCCGACGGCACGGTGATGGCCGAGCGCGAACTGGCGCACTCGCTGGCGGAAATGGTGATGGCCACCCCGCCCTATCGCGCCCTGCGCCACGGCCCCGGCTACTGACGCATCGCCCTGTCGCCCCGCCCGCCAGTGGCGGCGGGGGCGTTCCGTGACCGGGCCGAGAGGGCGTCGCAGGCACCCTCTCCACCACCGCCACGAGACGACGGCGCCCCTGATCAGGCGCTGGCCAGCGCCTGTTCCAGGTCGGCCAGCAGGTCGTCGATATGCTCGATGCCGATGGACAGCCGCACCGTGTCCAGGGTGACGCCCGCCTTCTCCAGCTCGGCCGCATTCAACTGCCGATGGGTGGTGGAGGCCGGATGCGTGGCCAGGGACTTGGCATCGCCCAGGTTCACCAGACGGGTGAACAGCTGCAGCGCATCGAGGAAACGGGCACCGGCCTCACGTCCGCCGGGCAGGCCGAAGGTGAGAATCCCCGAGCCATGGCCGCGCAGGTACTTCTGTACCAGCGCATGCTCCGGATGGTCCGGCAGCGCGGCGTAGTTCACCCATGCCACCTTGGCGTGCTTCTGCAGATAGTGGGCCACCGCCAGCGTATTGCTGTTGATGCGGTCCATGCGCAGCGCCAGCGTCTCGATGCCCTGCAGGATCTGGAAGGCATTGAACGGCGAAATCGCCGCGCCGGTGTTGCGCAGCGGCACCACCCGCGCGCGGCCGATGTAGGCCGCCGGGCCCAGCGCCTCGGTATAGACCACGCCGTGGTAACTCACATCCGGCGTATTCAGGCGCGGGAAGCGCTCCTTGTGCTCGGCCCACGGGAAGCGACCGGAGTCCACGATCGCGCCGCCCAGGCTGGTGCCATGGCCGCCGAGATACTTGGTCAAAGAGTGCACGACGATATCGGCGCCGAAATCGAACGGGCGCTGCAGATACGGCGTGGCCACGGTGTTGTCGACGATCACCGGCACGCCATGGGCATGGGCGATCTTCGCGATCGCTTCGATGTCGGTGATGTTGCCGCGCGGGTTGCCGATGGACTCGACGAACACCGCCTTGGTCTTCTCGTCGATCAACGCGGCGAAGGCCTGCGGATCGCGGTAGTCGGCAAAGCGGGTCTGGATGCCGAACTGCGGCAGCGTGTGCGCAAACAGATTGTAGGTGCCGCCATACAGCGCGCTGGAGGCGAGGATGTTGTCGCCGGCCTCGGCGATGGTCTGGATGGCGTAGGTGATCGCGGCCTGTCCGGAAGCCAGCGCCAGCGCGCCGATACCACCTTCCAATGCGGCGATGCGCTTTTCCAGCACATCGGTGGTCGGATTCATGATCCGGGTATAGATATTGCCGGCCACCTTGAGATCAAACAGGTCGGCACCGTGCTGGGTGTCGTCGAAGGCGTAGGCCACCGTCTGGTAGATCGGCACCGCGACCGCGCGGGTGGTGGGGTCGGGAGAATAGCCGCCGTGCACGGCGATGGTTTCAGGCTTCCACTGCAGGTTGGTCATCGGAGCGCTCGGTCAGGAGGGACCGCTGACGATAGCCGAGGAGGAATGGCGTCCGGCCGAAGGTTGCAGCCGTTACTTGTGAGCGCCTGGTATCAGCGGATAGGCAAGACAGCAGCTGCCCGGCCTGCCGGCATCCTGCGGCACCTCACGGTTTGGCGGGGCTCATCTGCGGGCAGGGATGGGCAGCGCTCTGGGTATCGCAGAGCTGCACCTTGCTCAGGTATTGCACCCAGGACACCACCTGCTCCCGTTCCGGCGCGAAGCGATAGGCTTTCTGCACCACATAGAAACGGTCTGCCCCCTGGATGCCCTTGAACCAGGTGTATTCGGGCTTGCCGCTGGCGGGATTGTTCGGGCAGGTGAGCATCAACAAGGCGAAGGGATAGCCATTCTCCTCGCCCTCGCGGATCCAGCGGCTTTCGCCACCCGGGCAGGCGCCTTTCCACCCGCGTTCAATGAAGCCCAGGAACTCGTGCGGCGTCGCCTGCAGGCCGGGACGGGAGGCGGTGACCGTCAACATCTCCGTCCATTGCTGCACGGTCTGGCCAGTGGGCACGTATTCCCACAGGCGTGCGCCGTCAGCTTCGGTGTTCTCGAACGCCTTTACATAACCCGGTACCT
Source organism: Stenotrophomonas pictorum JCM 9942 (assembly GCF_001431585.1). NCBI lineage: Bacteria > Pseudomonadati > Pseudomonadota > Gammaproteobacteria > Lysobacterales > Lysobacteraceae > Stenotrophomonas > Stenotrophomonas pictorum. The sequence goes on from NZ_LLXS01000013.1 coordinate 56,257, forward strand.
GCGGGCGCAGCAGCTGTTCGGTGCCGGTGCGCTGCGCAAGCGCCGCCGGTACCACCAGCAGCGATGCCAGCAACGATGCAATCGCATACCGCATCAGATCTTCCTCATCCATGGAGTGCGCGGGCCTTCCCGCAGCGTAACGCCCGCGCCCTCAGCCCAATCGAACCTGCTCCTGCAAGGCGTGAATCGCTGCGACGACGGGCACCGGGCCACGCCGTCGCACTCTCGCGATCAGGCCTTGGCGAACTGCAGCTGGCCACTGCCGCCGGCTTCCACCTGGATGGTGTCGCCGCTGGTGAACTCGCCGGACAGGATCTTCTGCGCCAGCGGATTCTCCAACTGCGCCTGGATCGCACGCTTGAGCGGACGGGCACCATAGACCGGATCGAAACCGACGTTGGCCAACTGCTCGAACGCCGAATCGGTGACTTCCAGCTTCAGGCCACGCTCGCCCAGCCGCTTCTCCAGCCCACGCATCTGGATGCGCGCGATCTGCTTGATCTGCTGCTTGTCCAGCGGGTGGAACACGACGATGTCATCCAGCCGGTTGATGAACTCCGGGCGGAAGTGCGCCTGCACCACGCCCATCACCGCCGCCTTCATCTGCAGATAGGCCTCCGGGCTGTCGTCGCCGCTCATGTCCTGGATCTGGTGCGAGCCCAGGTTGGAGGTCATCACGATGACGGTGTTGCGGAAGTCCACGGTACGGCCCTGGCCATCGGTCAGGCGGCCGTCGTCGAGCACCTGCAGCAGGATGTTGAACACATCCGGATGCGCCTTCTCCACCTCGTCCAGCAGGATCACGCTGTACGGACGGCGGCGCACCGCCTCGGTCAGGTAGCCGCCTTCCTCATAGCCCACGTAGCCCGGGGGCGCACCGATCAGGCGCGAGACGCTGTGCTTCTCCATGAACTCGCTCATGTCGATACGCACCATCGCGTCGGGCGAGTCGAACAGGAAGTCGGCCAGCGCCTTGGTCAGCTCGGTCTTGCCCACACCGGTGGGGCCCAGGAACAGGAACGAGCCACTCGGACGGTTCGGGTCCGACAGGCCCGCGCGCGAACGCCGCACCGCGTCGGAAACGACCTTGATCGCCTCCTCCTGGCCGACCACGCGGTTGTGCAGCATTTCTTCCATGCGCAGCAGCTTGTCGCGCTCGCCTTCGAGCATCTTGCTGACCGGAATACCGGTCCAGCGCGAGACGACCTCGGCGATTTCCTCGTCGGTCACCTTGTCCTGCACCAGCTTGAAATCCTTGCGCTCGACCTCCTGCGCGGCGGCCAGCTGCTTTTCCAGATTGGGCAGCACGCCATACTGGATTTCGCTCATTTTGGCGAAATCCTGGCGGCGCTGGGCCGCTTCCAGATCGAGCTTGGCCTTCTCGACCTGCTCCTTGATCTTTGTCGCCCCCTGCAGCGCGGCTTTTTCCGACTTCCAGATTTCGTTGAGGTCGGAGAACTCGCGCTCCAGCGTGTCGATGTCGTTTTCCAGATCGGCCAGCCGCTTGCGCGAGGCCTCGTCCTTCTCCTTCTTGAGCATCTCGCGCTGGATCTTGAGCTGGATCAGCCGGCGTTCCTGGCGGTCCAGTTCTTCCGGCTTGGAGTCGATCTCCATGCGGATGCGCGACGCCGCCTCGTCCATCAGGTCGATGGCTTTGTCCGGCAGCTGACGATCGGTGATGTAGCGGTTGGACAACGTCGCCGCGGCAACCACGGCCGGATCGGTGATCTCCACGCCGTGATGTACCGCGTAGCGCTCCTTCAGACCGCGCAGGATGGCGATGGTGTCTTCCACCGTCGGCTCGCCCACGAACACCTTCTGGAAGCGGCGCTCCAGCGCGGCATCCTTCTCGATGTACTGGCGGTACTCATCCAGGGTGGTGGCGCCGATGCAGTGCAGCTCGCCACGCGCCAGCGCCGGCTTGAGCATGTTGCCGGCATCCATCGCGCCATCGCCCTTGCCGGCACCGACCATGGTGTGCAGCTCGTCGATGAACAGGATGATCTGGCCTTCGTTCTTGGAGAGGTCGCTGAGCACGGCCTTCAGCCGCTCCTCGAACTCGCCGCGGAACTTGGCACCGGCAATCAGCGCGCCCATGTCCAGCGACAGCACGCGCTTGCCGCGCAGGCCTTCGGGCACTTCGTCGTTGATGATGCGCTGGGCCAGGCCTTCGACAATGGCGGTCTTGCCCACGCCGGGTTCACCGATGAGCACCGGGTTGTTCTTGGTCCGGCGCTGCAGCACCTGGATGGTGCGACGGATCTCCTCGTCGCGGCCGATCACCGGATCGAGCTTGCCGCTCTCGGCGCGCGCGGTCAGGTCGATGGTGTACTTCTCCAGCGCCTGGCGCTGCTCTTCTGCATTTTCGCTTTGCACGGTTTCTCCGCCGCGCAGCTTGTCGATGGCGGCCTCCACTTTCTTCTTGTCGGCACCGGCGCCGCGCAACGCCATGCCGGCGGCCCCCCCGTCATCCACGGCGGCCAGCAGGAACCATTCGCTGGCGATGAACTGGTCGTTGTGCTGCTGGGCCAGCTTGTCGGTGGCATTGAGCAGACGCACCAGATCGTTGCCCATCGACAGGCTGCCGGCCTGGCCGGAGACCTTGGGCAGCGCATCCAGCGATTCGGCCAGTCGCTCGCGCAGCACCGGCACGTTGACGCCAGCCTGGGCCAGCAACGGACGGCTGCTGCCACCGGACTGGTCCAGCAGCGCACTGAGCACGTGCACCGGTTCGATGATGTTGTGATCGCGGCCGACCGCCAGGGATTGCGCGTCAGCCAGCGCCTTCTGGAAGTTGGAGGTGAGCTTGTCCATCCGCATGGGTGTTCTTCCTCGATATCAGGGGGCCGGCACTGCCAGCGATACTGGTTCAGATGCGGTTGCAATGGTGTGATTCAAGGGCGGGGAGCCAGCCCTGTTCAGCTGCAATCGCCGCCTCCGGTCCAGTATCGCCACACCGTCACCCCGTGCATTGATCCGGCGCAAACGCCTGCGCGAGCGGGTTATCCGCCGGTCAATGCGGTCCGCAGTTCGCGCAACTGCTGTTTGACCGCCCGCGCCTGCGCCACCTCCAGCCGCAACAGCGCCTTCTGCCCCACCGAGCGCGCCTGCAGATCCGGATCGACAAAGCGGTACCTCCCACGCTCATCCCGCACCAGCGACGGTGCCACCGGCGGTTCGGGCGTCAGCAGCAGATGGTCGATGACCGCGACCAGGCGGTCGTTGAAATGGCCATCGGGATGCCCGACCTCGCGCCAGGCCTGCTGGATCAGCGGATACAAACGGCGATAGGCCTGCGCCAGCCGCTGGGCATCAACGCCGGTGAAGGCGTCCACATAAGGCGCATAACGCGCCGCATTGGCCGCGGCCAGCTGCTCACCGCCCTGGCCGTCAGCTTGCAGCAGGGGGCTGCCGGCAACCGGGCGGAGCGCCATCGCCGCCGCCGGCAGGCTGGGTTGGGTGAGATTGTCGATATGCACCACGCCGCGCTGGATCAGGTGCCCGGGCACCAGCAAGGTCAGCAGTCCGTCCGGAAACATCCCGCCCAGCATCTGCATCACCTGCGCATCGCTGTCGGCCAGCACAGGCAGCGCTGCATCGGCGGCATCCGTGCTGTGGAGCGGATAACGCGGCGAGGCCGCGACCGGCGCTGCGGCAATCTGCGACGGTGCCGCGGCCGGCGCTGCCACACCGGTATTACCGCCGGGCGAAACCTTGCCCGGCGACGGCAGCCGGCGCAGATCATCCTGGAACAGCCAGCCCCCGGCCCCGCCTACCGCCACCACTCCCAGCACCACCCACGGCCACACCGCTTTGCGCTTCTGCATCACTTGCACCTCGTATTGCATGTGAGGGTGTGACCGGGCCGATCGGCGAGGGTTCCCCGCTATTGGCCGGTCGGCCGCCTCTGCAGCGACAGCAGTCCCAGCATCAGCGCCAGCGCGACATAGGCGCCGGCGAACTGCCAGCTGATGATCTTCGGCAGGCCTTCCAGCATCCACGGCAGGTAGATGCCGCCGCGCGGATCCACCGAATGGATCAGGCCGAACAGGGTCAGCCCGGCGGCGATCAGCATCAGCACCGCACCGCGCCGCAACTGGCCATCGATCATCGCCACCACCGTGGCGATCCACAGCATCGCGGTGATGATGAAGCCGTTGCCAAGGGTGAAGATCACCGCCAGCTCCGGCAGGCCGTGCCCATCCAGCGTCGTGGTCATCGCCGCCAGCTGTTCCGGCGCGATCCAGCCCGGGGCCTTGATCGCCAGCAGATAGGCCACCGACGGCAGAAAGCCCAGCACCATCGCCCCGGCATGCGCGCGCGGGGTAGCCTGGAAGGCCTGGGTGGTGATGTCGATGGCCACGTACACGATGATCGGCGCCAGCACCGCCAGGGGCAGCCACTGCACCAGCCCGGAGATCACCCCGAGCATGCCGCCGATGCCGATGAACAGGCCGGTCAGCAGCGTGTAGCCGCTGCGCGCGCCCATGTGCTTGTAGGCCGGCTGGCCGATATACGGCGTGGTCTGTGCCACCCCGCCGCACAGCCCGGCCACCAGCGTGGCGAAGGCTTCCACCAGCAGGATGTCGCGGGTGCGGTAATCGTCACCGGCCGCGCGGGCGCTTTCGGAAACGTTGATGCCCCCCACCACCATCAGCAGGCCGAACGGCAGCAGCAGAGGCAGATAGGTCATCGCCGTGGGCAGGCCCTCGATGAAACCCAGGCTCGGCCATGGCAGCACCACCTGCGGCGGCGTCCATTGCGGCACCTTGAAGCCCGGCGCGCCGAGCCCGGTCAGCCCCAGCCCGTAATACAGCAGCGTGCCGAACGCGAACGCGACCAGCACTCCCGGCGCGCGGACCGGCAGGCGCCCCTTGGCGATCAGCACATACAGCAGCAGACCGAGGGTGACGAAACCCACCACCGGCGAGCGCAGCGTTTCCAGCAAGGGCAGAAAACCCATCAGCACGATCGCGATCCCGGCGATCGAGCCCAGCAGCGCGGCCCGCGGCAGCGCGCGGGTCACCGCCTCGCCGAAAAACGACAACACGGTCTTGAGCACGCCCATGATCACCAGCGAAGCCATGCCCAGCTGCCAGGTGGCGATCGCCGCGGCGTGCGGGTCCAGCCCCTGCGCCTTGAACGCGACGAACGCCGGGCCCAGCACCAGCAGCGCCATGCCGATACTGGTGGGCGCATCCAGCCCCAGCGGCATCGCGGTGACATCGTCGCGGCCGGTCTGCGCGGCCAGCCGCCGGGCCATCAGCGTGTACATCAGATTGCCGACCAGCACGCCCAGCGCGGTGCCGGGGAACATGCGCCCGAACACCACCTCGGCCGGGAACTGGAACATGCCCACCAGGGCCATCGCGATGAAGCCCAGGATCGACAGGTTGTCGACCACCAGGCCGAAGAAGCCGTTGAGATCGCCGGCAACGAACCAGCGCCGAGGGAAGCTTGAAGCGGAAGGATTCATGAGGATGTCGTCAGGAAAGCGGGGGCGGAGTAATCGCGGAGATGTTGGGTGCGAATGGAGCAGATCAGCCGTTCGGGGGCAGTTTCACCCAGCCCAGCACCGGGCCGTGGCGGGGATTGTGGTAGCGCAGCTGCAGCCAGCCCTCGGCTTCGTCCAGCAGCTCGACGCGATCACCTTTGCGCAGATAACGCCGGGTGACGGTGTCGCCGGCCCTGCTGTACAGCTGCAGTTTGTCCGGCACCACCGAGGCACTGCGGCCCGGCAGCGGTGCATCCTCCAGTGGCGGATCGAATGCATCCCAGATGGCACTATCAACACGCTTGCCTGCAACGTCCCAAGTGCTCCACACGGTGAGGATTTCCGGGTCCCCATCCCCGGCTACCCCGAGATCCAGAACCGGCGCCAGGCGGGCGGTGTCGAGCATGGCGCCGCGCATCGAGCGATACAGGTAGACCCTGTCTACCTGGTAGCGGTAGACATCGCTGTACCACATCGGCCCGCTGCGGCAGCTGCTGGTCAGTGTGCGTGTGGCCGGGTCCGGGATCAGCGACCAGAAGCCCGCGCAGCTGATGTGCGCCCCCGCAGGCGCGGCCAATGTCCGGAACTGGCCGCTGGCCGGCTCGTACAGGTAGACCGTGACCGCCTCGTTGACCTGGCCCAGCGTCGCGCGGGTAGCCAGGTCCTGGTAACCGTCGAAGTTGTAGTCGGCGTGGCCCAGGTGCGTGCCGCCGCCTTCTTCGTCCGTGGACGCCAGCAGTAGCTGGCGGGCCGAGGAGCGACTGGTACCCACGTCCACGCGGCCATCGCCGGGCAAGCGCGCATGCGCGCTCACAGCGGCGGTGACCTCGAAGCGTATCTCGCGGTCATCGGCAGCGCGCGCTGGCGCTGCCGGCAGCACAACCGCTGCGAGCAGCAGGCCGAAAGCGGCAAAACGCCAGCGCGGCCGGGTTATGGGGGGCGTCATGGAGAAACTCGTCTGCACTTGGAAGCTGCCCGCAGGCTAGTCGATCCGGTGTCGCTCAGAACGAAACCTCGACCGGCTGCCGCGACCACAGCACCGACTGGTGCCGGGTGGCCTGCTTCCACGCCAGACGGATCGCCTCGATGTCATCGCGACGCTGCGCGGTGTCTTCGTGCAACACCACCAGCACTTTCGTGCGCAGCCGGTTCGGCTCCGGCGCGCCGCGGAACAGCCACTGGCCATAGGCGTCGAACACGGTCAGGCCATCGGGAAAGCGTGGCGTCACCTCCTTGTCCAGGAAAACGCGCCACTGGGCCTCGCTGACCATATCGGTCTGTTCGCGCGCGGAATTCCCGCTTTCCTCGCCGACGCCGAAATACAGCTCGCTGCGCACCCAGCCACTGGCTGCGGCCGGACGCGCCGCATCGTCCTGCAATGTGGCGGTGACCGCACCGCCCGCCGGAGCAGTCGACGGCAGGCTGGCACAGCCGGTCAGGGCCAGGGTGGCGGCGAACAGGAGGGCTTGCAACTTCATCGGGGAACTCCGAAACAGGGAAAGACAGGAATAGACGGACGGCCGATGGCGCAGATCGCCATCGGCGATATGCAGATGCCGTGCGCGGTACTTGCACCGGATGCCGTCATCACGCCAAGATAATATATCGCTTCATCCGGATGGATGTAAGCAATAAATTCCCTCCCCGCCCTTCTCCGGAGTTTCCATGTCCCGCCCCACCTCGGCCCCGCTTGGCCTGGCCATCGCGCTGGTGCTGCCTTCTCCCGCCTTTGCCCAGGACGCCCCGCAAGCCACCAACCTGGACACGGTGATCGTCACCGGCACCCGCGCCATCGACCGCACCGTGCTCGAATCCACCGCGCCGGTGGACGTACTCAGCGCCGAGGACATCCGCAAGGCCGGCGTGGTCAACGGCGAGCTGGGCAGCGCGCTGCAGGCGCTGCTGCCCTCGTTCAACTTCCCGCGCCAGTCCAACTCCGGCGGTGCCGACCATGTGCGTGCCGCGCAACTGCGTGGTCTGTCGCCAGACCACGTGCTGGTGCTGGTCAACGGCAAGCGCCGCCACAACAGCGCCCTGGTCAATACCGACAGCAAGATCGGCAAGGGCACCACGCCGGTCGACTTCAATGCCATCCCGGTCAGCGCGATCAAGCGCATCGAGGTGCTGCGCGACGGCGCCGGCGCACTGTATGGCTCCGATGCGGTGGCCGGCGTGATCAACGTGATCCTCGACGACGCGCCGGAAGGTGGCGCCATCGAGGCCAGCTTCGGCGCCCACCACACCGACCTCAAACCGATCGGCCGCACCCTGACCGATGGCCAGACCAGCTACTTCAGCGCCAAGGTCGGCACCGCCCTGACCGATGACGGTGGCTTCCTGCGCGTGGGCCTGGAACTGAAGAACCGCGAAGCGACCAACCGTGCCGGTTTCGACCAGATCCCGCCGTGGGAGGCGCAGACCCCGGACAACCTGGCCCTGGCCGGCAAGCGCAACTACTCGCTCGGCGATGGCGCCAGCAAAGACCTCAACGCCTGGTTCAACAGCGAGATTCCGCTCGGCGCGACCTCGAAGGCCTATGCGTTCGGCACCTGGAACCAGCGCGATACCGAAGGCGCCAACTACTTCCGTTACCCGGACGGTGAGGCCAACTGGAAGGCGCTGTACCCGAACGGCTACCGCCCGATCTCCGAAGGCGAAAACCTGGATGTGCAGCTGGTGGCCGGTGCCCGCGGCGAACTCGGCGACTGGAACTACGATGCCAGCCTCGACCATGGCCGCAACGCGTTCACCTATCGCCTGCGCAACTCGCTCAACGCCTCGCTCGGCCCGGCCAGCCCGACCCGCTTCAAGACCGGTGATTTCAGCTTCGCGCAGACCGTGGCCAACCTGGATTTCGGCCGCATCTTCGTGCGCGCCAATGACAGCCACAGCCTCGGCTTCGGCATCGAAGGCCGTCACGAGCGCTATGAAACCGGCGCTGGCGACCCGGCCAGCTATGCCGCCGGCCCGTATACCGACCGCCCGACCGGCTCGCAGGCCGGCGGTGGCCTGACCCCACAGGACGAGGCCGATCTGTCGCGCGATGTGATCAGTGCCTATACCAGCCTGTCCTCGACCTTCGGCGAGAAATTCTCCACCGATATCGCCGCCCGCTACGAGCATTACCAGGATTTCGGCGGTGAGCTGACCGGGAAGTTGGGCGCACGCTACGCCTTCGCCCCGGCCTTCGCGCTGCGCGGCTCCATCTCCAACAACTTCCACGCACCATCGCTGAGCCAGATCGGCTACGAGTCGACCTCGACCGGCTATACCGCCGGTGGCCAGCTGGTGCAGGGCCGGCTACTGTCGGTGAACAACCCGATTGCACGTGCGCTGGGCGCCAGCGACCTGAAGCCGGAGAAGTCGGTCAACACCAGCCTGGGTTTCACCAGCCAGATCGGCAGCCACTTCGACCTGTCGCTGGATCTGTTCCAGATCGACATCGATGACCGTATCGCACTGTCGGAAAGCATCCGTGGCGATGCGCTGACCGATTTCGTCCAGCAGCAGTTCGGCATCGGCGGGCTGGAAAGCGCACACTACTTCGTCAACGCCGCCGACACCCGTACCCGCGGCGCCGAGTTCGTCGGCAACTGGCGGCAGTCGCTGGGCGATGGCGAGCTGCTGCTGACCGGTACCTGGAGCTATGCCAAGACCGAGCTGAAGAACGTGCTGGCCACGCCGGCGCAGCTGCTGGCGCTGGATCCGGACTATGTGCTGTTCGGCGTGGAAGAGAGCAACACGCTGACCGATGCCGCCCCGCGCACCCGCGCGCAGTTCGCCGCGAGCTGGGCCAATGACAGCTGGTCGTTGAGCAGCCGCATCAGCCGTCACGGCAGTGCCAAGCGCGTGTTCGATTTCGGCGATGGCTATGTACCGACCCAGACCTACCAGGCCGAATGGCAGTTGGATGCGGAAGTGGAATACCGCATCAGTCCGCAGTGGAGCGTGGCGGTTGGTGGCCAGAACCTGACCGACAACTATCCGGACCTGTCGAACGAAGACATCCACTACTTCGGCAACCTGCCGTATGACGTGCTGTCACCGATCGGAAGCAACGGTGCGTACTGGTATGGCAGGGTGCGCTTTACGTTCTGATCGGCAAACACGCCGGCTCCCCTCTCCTGGCAGCAGGACAGGGGAGCTGTACGCACATCGCACCATGTGCAGTCATGCAGCGGCTGTCGCACGCGGGATGACCTTCCCATAACAACTGTCGCGGCATAGTGTCGGCATGTTTGAAGAACTACAGCGTCCGCCACCTCCGGCGCTGGCGGACACCGATGCGCTCTTCCTCGACGTCGACGGGACCTTGCTCGCCTTTGCCGATCATCCGGACAAAGTGAAGCCCGACGCGCCGCTGCTGGACCTGCTTGCCATCCTGCACCGGCGTCTGGGCGGTGCGCTGGCGTTGCTCAGTGGACGGCCGCTGACCCAACTGCAGCAGATGTTCACGCCCTTGCAACTGCCAATGGCAGGCCTGCACGGCGCACAGCTGCGGCACTGCGCCGAGGCCCCCCTTCCGGACAGCGGTACCGCACCGTGGCTGCATGCTCTGCACGTGCGCGCGCAACAGCTTGCCCACGCGCACCCCGGCATGCTGGTCGAACACAAGGGCCAGTCTCTGGCACTGCACTGGCGCAACGCCCCGGACGCCGCCGGCGCCATCACCGCCTTTGCCCGTGCCCAGCTGCCGCAGCTGCCCGGGGTGCGTCTGCAGCCCGGCAACCATGTCATCGAGTTCGTCACCGCCACGCATGACAAGGGCCGGGCACTGCGGGAACTGATGCAGCACCCGCCTTTTCAGGGCCGCCGTCCGCTCTTCATCGGCGACGATCTCACCGACGAGCACGGATTTCAGGCTGCGCAGCAGTCTGGCGGTCTGGGCGTGCTGGTCGGCCAACGCGCCGAAAGCCATGCGCGGAGCGCCCTGCCCGACATCCCCGCCGTACACGCCTGGCTGCGCGCAGCCACGACCTGACCCCTCCGGAGGAAACAGCGACGCCAGCGGCGTTCGCACAACAAGGAGTAAGCAATGCAAGACGCCACCCTCGACCTTGGCGTAGTTGGCAATGGCAGTTTCGGCGCGCTCATCGACACACAGGCGCGCGTGGTGTGGAGCTGCCTGCCCAGCTTCGATGGCGACCCGGCCTTCTGTGCCCTGCTCGGCCCCAACCAGCACCCGGGCGGTGACTTCGGCATCGAGCTGGAGGACTTCCGCGACAGCGAGCAGTCCTATCTCACCAATACCGCCATCCTGCGCACGGTACTGTATGACCGCCACGGCGGTGCGGTGGAAGTCATCGACTTCGCACCACGCTGGCGGCAGAACGAGCGCTTCTACCGTCCGGTCAGCCTGATCCGCCAGGTCACCCCGCTGTCGGGCAGCCCGCGCATCATCGTGCGTGCGCGGCCACTGGCCGACTGGGGCGCACGCCAACCGGACACCACCTGGGGCAGCAACCACATCCGCTGGCTGCTGCCGGACCACGCCTTGCGCCTGACCACCGATGTGCCGGTGCGCTTCGTGCGGGACGGCCTGCCGTTCGTGCTCAACCACCGCGTGCACCTGGTACTGGGCGTGGACGAATCACTCAACCGCTCGCTCAGTGGCTATGTGCAGGAATCCTTCCAGCGCACGCGCGACTACTGGCGCGAATGGGTGCGCTACCTGTCCATTCCGCTGGAATGGCAGGACGCGGTGATCCGCAGTGCGATCACCCTGAAGCTGTGCCAGTACGAAGACAGCGGCGCGATCATCGCCGCGATGACCACCTCCATTCCCGAAGCCCCCGGCAGCATCCGCAACTGGGACTACCGCTATTGCTGGCTGCGCGATGCCGCCTTCGTGGTGCGCACGCTCAACCGCCTCGGCGCGACCCGCACGATGGAGCAGTTCCTCGGCTACATCTTCAACCTGGCCACCAGCGATGGCAGCCTGCAGCCGCTGTATGGCATCGGTTTTGAAGCCAAGCTCGATGAGGAGGAGGTGGCGACGCTGTCCGGCTATCGCGGCATGGGGCCGGTGCGGCGCGGCAACCTGGCCTGGCTGCAGCGCCAGCACGATGTCTACGGCAGCGTGGTGCTGGCCTCGACCCAGCTGTTCTTCGACCAGCGCCTGCAGGATCCGGGCGACGCGCACACCTTCGCCCGGCTGGAGCCCTTGGGCGAACAGGCCTTCGCCCTGCATGACGTGCCTGATGCCGGACTGTGGGAGTTCCGCGGCCGCACCGACGTACACACCTATACCAGCGCGATGTGCTGGGCGGCCTGTGATCGCCTGTGCAAGATCGCAGTGCGGCTCAAGCTCGATGCACGTGCGCAGTACTGGCGCGAGCGCGCCGATATCATCCATGAGCGCATCATGGAAAAAGCCTGGAGCGAGCAGCTCGGCCACTTCACCGATACCTTCGGCGGCCATCGCCTGGATGCCTCGCTGCTGCTGCTGGCCGATCTGGGCTTCATCGACGCCAGCGACGCCCGCTTCATCGCCACCGTCGAGGCCATCGGCCGGGACCTCAAGCATGGCAACGCGCTGTACCGCTACATCGCTCCGGATGATTTCGGCGAACCCGAAACCAGCTTCACCATCTGCACGTTCTGGTACATCGATGCGCTCGCCGCAATCGGCCGCATGGAGGAGGCACGCGAAATGTTTGAAGCGCTGCTGCAACAACGCAACCACCTGGGCCTGCTGTCGGAGGACCTTGCCTTCAACGGTGGCGAAGCCTGGGGCAACTTCCCGCAGACCTACTCGCATGTCGGACTGATCACCGCCGCGATGCGTCTGTCGCGCAGCTGGCAGGAGGCCTCGTGAGCCGGCTGGTGGTCGTCTCCAACCGGGTGGCCGTGCCCGGCGAGAATCGCGCCGGTGGCCTGGCGACAGGCCTGCTGGCGGCACTGCGCGAGCGCGGGGGACTGTGGTTCGGCTGGAGCGGGCGCAGCACCGCGACAAGCGGGGCACTGCACGAGCACACCGACGGGGCCATCCGCCTGCTCACCATGGACCTGAGCAAGGCCGATCTGGACACCTACTACAACGGATTCTCCAACCGGACGTTGTGGCCGCTGCTGCACTTCCGCCTGGACCTGGTGGACTACGACCGCAGCAAACGCGCCGGCTATTGGCGCGTGAACAGGCTGTTCGCCGATACCTTGGCACCGTTGCTGCGCGAAGACGACACGGTCTGGATCCATGACTACCACCTGATTCCGCTGGCCTCACTGCTGCGCGAGCGCGGGGTGGGCTGCCGGATCGGCTTTTTCCTGCACGTGCCAGTGCCCTCGGCCGATCTGATCCATGCGCTGCCCGACCACCGCGCGCTGTTCCAGACCTTGCACGCCTACGACCTGCTGGGCTTCCAGACCCGGCGCGACGTGGACCGCTTCCAGTCCTATGTGCGCCTGTTCGGCGGCGGCAGTCTGATCGACAGCCAATGGATACAGGCCCCCGACGGTCGCCGTGTGCGCACTTCCGCCTTCCCCATCGGCATCGACACGGAGCACATCGCCCGGCAGGCACGCAGCGCCGCCGGTAACAGCGCGGTGCGCGCACTGCGGCAGAGCCTGCAGCACCGCAAGCTCGCCATCGGCGTGGACCGGCTGGACTACTCCAAAGGGCTGCCCGAGCGTTTCCACGGCTTCGAGCGCTACCTCAGCCGCCATCCGCAGGACAAAGGCACGATGACCTTCCTGCAGATCGCGCCGGTCTCGCGCGGCAGCGTCAACGAATACCGCAAGCTGCGCGGGGAACTGGAACAGCTGGCCGGCCACATCAACGGCAGCCATGCCGAAGCCGATTGGACCCCGCTGCGCTACGTCAACCAGAACTATGCGCACAGCACCCTGACCGGCTTCTACCGGGAGGCGGCAGTGGGACTGGTCACGCCCTTGCGCGACGGCATGAACCTGGTCGCCAAGGAATACATCGCCGCGCAGAACCCGGAAGATCCCGGAATGCTGGTGCTGTCACTGCTGGCCGGCGCCGCCGACGAGCTGCAACAGGCGCTGCTGGTGAACCCGCACGATCTGGATGGCGTGGCCGATGCCATCGCCACGGCGGCGAACATGCCACGCGCCGAACGCATCGAGCGCTGGCAGACGATGATGCAGCACCTGCGCGAATTCGATATCAACCGCTGGCGCCGCGACTACCTGCAGGCACTGGAAGCGGCCCCTTGAACTGCTCCAGCCTCAGTCCAGAAACCGTTCGCGGCTGGCCGCATCGGGCACAAAGCAGCGCTCATGGCGGCCGAACCAGCGGTACCGGTTGCGCGCCAGCCAGCGGTAGCCGCGGTCACGCAGTGGCGCGGGAACCACCCGGGCCAGCACGGCCAGCGTCCAGACACCGCCCAGTCCGGCCACCACCCGGATAATCGCGTCGGTATCGGTGTACGCGATGCCATCCTCCAGCAGCAGGAAGGACAGCGGATCCTCCGGATCCAGCCCGTAGCGGTGCAGGAGGCTGCGACCGCAGCGGCCCTGCATCGCCGCGAAGCGGTAGCGTCCGCCGCGATCAAAACGCAGCAGGAACCCGACCCAGCGGCTGCACAGCGCACACACGCCGTCGAACACGATCACCGCCGGCTCAGTGCGCATCGGTGTCTGGCAACAGCCAGCCCTCGTAGCGGATGAGCCGGCCGATCAGCGGCATCGAGACGTCGACCAGGAATTCGTAGCGTCCGGCCTGTTCGCGTTCGCGGCAGTGCACCTGGGCGAACCAGCGTGCCGGCAGGGGCAGCAGCCCGAAGGCCCAGGCCCGCTCGACCCGCCACAGGATCTGCCCGGCGCTTTCGGACAGGCCGAAGCGGAAACGCACCGCGCCCAGCTGCTCGAACAGCCGCCCGCCGCGCTGCCAGAGCCGCGAGTGCATCCGCGCCGGCCCGAAACGGCGACGCCAGCACTCGCCATCGGCATCGACCACGAACTCGACAGCCACTGGCACGGTCGAGGTCGGCGGCAGACGCGCCAGCCAGGCGCACGGCGCTACCAGCCAATGGCTGCCGCGCATTACGTCACCCTGCCCGCTCCAGCGTTGCCGGTCACGCACCGAATGCAATGCCCGCAGTTGCGGCGACAGCTGTTCGAACGCGGAACCCAGCACCTGCGCGAACAGCGGCACATTCATCCCTGCATCCACACCAGGGTGGCGATCCGGCCACTGCGGCGGTCACGGCGGTGCGAGAACCAGCGCGCGGGGTCGGTGATCGTGCACAGATCACCACCGTGGATAGCGGCCGGTTCCATCCCCGCGGCCAGCAGCCGCTGCCGCGCCAGCGCGTACAGGTCCACCCGCCAATGGCCGGGCCGGGTCGGCGTGAACGCCGCTTCCGCCTCGGCCGAGCGGGCGACGAACGCCTGATACACGTCAGCGCCAATCTCATAGTGCGCCGGTCCGGCCGCCGGCCCCAGCCAGGCGATCACCGACCCGGCCGGCGTACGCATCGCCGCCAGCGTGGCTTCCAGCATGCCTTCGGCCAACCCGCGCCAGCCGGCATGGGCGGCGGCGACTTCACCGCCATCACGCGCGGCGAACACTACCGGCAGGCAATCGGCGGTGAGGATCGCCAGCACCACGCCCGGCACTGCGGTCACCGCGGCATCGGCCACCGGTTCGGCGTCGATGCCCTGCGCGGCGGGCGGCGCGTCAAAACGCAGCACACCGGTGCCATGCACCTGCCGCAACCAGTGCGGGGCCGAAGGCAGCCCGGCCAGGCGCTGCAGCTCCTCACGATTGCGCTGCACCTGCGCCGGATCGTCACCGTCAGCGGCCGTGCGGTTGCCGAGATTGAAGGTATCGAACGGGGGCTGCGAGCCACCCGCCCCATGGCGCGTCGTGGTGAAGGCACACACGCCCGGCGGCGCCGGCCAGTGGGCCCGCATCCACGGCTGCGCGCTGGGCATCAGCGGCGGTCCCGCTCGCGCTCGGCGAAGGCTTCCGAATCCTCACGCAGCGCCTTCATCAGCGCCAGCAGGTCGGCCGGCACCGGCGCGGTGTTGCGGATCGTTTCGCCACTGACCGGGTGCACGAACTCCAGGGTTTCAGCATGCAGCGCCTGACGCTTGAAGCCGCGCAACTGCGCAATCAGCTCATCGGTGGCGCCCTTGGGCAGCTTCAGCGAACCGCCATACAGCGGATCGCCGACGATGGCGTGCTTGAGGTGGGCCATGTGCACGCGGATCTGGTGGGTGCGGCCGGTTTCCAGACGGCATTCCAGGGCGGTGTGCGCGCGGAAGCGCTCACGCAGCCGGTAATGGGTCACCGCGTCCTTGCCGTCCTCGCGCACGCCCATGCGCAGACGGTCACGGGCGTGGCGGTCGATCGGCGCATCCACGGTACCGCCGGCAACCAGCGCACCGACCACGACCGCCAGATACTGGCGGTGCACTTCACGTGCCGACAGCTGCTCCACCAGCGCGGTCTGCGCCTGCAGCGTGCGCGCCACCACCATCACGCCACTGGTGTCCTTGTCCAGGCGATGCACCACACCGGCACGCGGTACCTTGGCAATCTCCGGGTCCCGGAACAGCAGCGCGTTGACCAGGGTGCCGCTCGGGTTGCCGGCGCCGGGATGGACCACCAGCCCGGCCGGCTTGTCGATCACCAGCACATGCTCGTCCTCGTACAGCACCGACAGCGGGATATCCTCCGGCACCGCGTGTGTCTCGATCTCCAGCACCGCGTTCAATGTGGCCAGCTCGCCGCCACGGACCGGATCGCGCGGCCGCACCGGCTCGCCGTCGAGCAGTACCGCGCCGGTCTTGATCCACTCGGTAAGGCGCGAACGGGAGAATTCGGGAAACAGTTCGGCCAGCACGGCATCAAAACGACGACCGGCAGCGGAATCGGGGACCAGCGCCTGGCGCTGGGTGGCAGAGGTGTTCTCGGACATGGGAAAGACCAACAGAAAGACGAAATTGGGGGTCCTGACGGCAACAGTCAGTCGCAGGACAGGCCACTAGGCTATCATCGCCCCTTCGTATTCCTGCCGCGTCCTGCCCTGACCCATGATCCGAGGCTTCTCGATGCTGTCCGCCCCCCTCCGTTTCACCGCCCTGCTGCTGGTGCTGGTTTTTGCCGTTTCCGGCTGCCACCGCGGTACCAAGGGCAAGAATGCCGACGAAGGCGTGCCGGTCGAACAGCTGTTCGAAAAGAGCCACAAGCTGATGCAGGGCGGCAACTGGTCGGGGGCTGAAAACAGCTTCCGGCGCCTGATTGCGCAATATCCGTACGGCCCGTACACCGAGCAGGCGATGATCGAAAGCGCCTACGCCCAGTACAAGGCCGGCAAGAACGATGACGCGGTGTCCAGCATCGACCGCTTCATCCGCACCTACCCGACCCATCGCAACATCGCCTATCTGTACTACCTGCGTGGCCTGGCCAACAGCAACCGCGATACGGTTTTCCTGCGCCGCGTATGGTCCTTGGATCCGAGCCGCCGCGATCTGTCCTCGCCGCGTCAGGCCTATGCCGATTTCACCATCGTCACCGAGCGCTACCCGAACAGCCGCTACGCCGCCGACGCGCGCCAGCGCATGATCGAGCTGCGCGACGTGTTCGCCCAGCACGAGCTGGACAACGCCCTGTACTACGCCCGTCGCGGCGCCTGGGTCTCGGTTGCCGGCCGCGCCAACTACCTGCTGGAAACCTATCCGCAGAGCGCCTTCCAGTACGATGCGGTGGCACTGCTGGCCGAGGCCTATACCCGCCTGGGCAACCAGACCCTGGCCGATGACGCCCGTCGCGTGCTCGAGCTGAACCAGCCCGACCACCCGTGGCTGGCCGGCAACTGGCCCAAGTACCCGTGGATGATCCGCAAGCTCAACCCGTTCGCCGGCGAGAAGTCGGTGGCCACCGGGCAGCGCAACGCCACCATGGGCAAGAAATAAGCCACCGGATCCATCCGGCGCAGACACAGAAAAGGGGCCTTGCGGCCCCTTTCTTTTTATCCCTTGAACGGTTTGGGCCGGCTCAGCCGCGGAAACCGTTGCTGATCGGATAGCGCCGTTCCCGGCCGAACGCACGCCGTGACACCTTCGGCCCCGGCGCGGCCTGGTGGCGCTTCCACTCGCCAATCCGCACCAGCCGCAGCACCCGGTCCACCACCTCCGGCGCATAGCCGGCGCCGATGATGTCCTCGCGCGACTGCTCCTGGTCGACGTAGCGGTACAGGATGCCGTCGAGCACGTCGTAGGCCGGCAGCGAATCCTGGTCGGTCTGGTTCTCGCGCAGCTCGGCCGACGGCGCACGCGCGATCACCGCCGGCGGGATCACCGGGGCCCCGCCCACGGTGTTGCGCCACTTGGACAGGCCGTAGACCTCGGTCTTGTACAGGTCCTTCAGCGGCGCGTAGCCGCCGCACATGTCGCCGTAGATGGTGGCGTAGCCGACCGCGTACTCGCTCTTGTTGCCGGTGGTCAGCAGCAGGCCACCGAACTTGTTGGCCAGCGCCATGAGGATCACGCCACGGCTGCGCGACTGCAGGTTCTCCTCGGTGACGTCGGGCGCCTGCCCTTCGAACATCGCCGACAGCGACTGCATCAGGCCCTGGAAGGCCGGCTCGATCGGCACCGTCTCCAGCTTCACCCCCAGCGCGCGGCACTGCTCCACGGCCAGGTCATTGGACAGGTCGGCGGTGTAGCGCGAAGGCAGGCTGACCGCGGTGACGTTGGCCGCGCCCAGCGCATCCACCGCCAGCGCCAGCACCAGCGCCGAGTCGATGCCGCCGGACAGGCCCAGCCAGACCTTGGAAAAACCGTTCTTGCGGCAGTAGTCCTGGATGCCACGGGTGACCGCACGCCAGGCCAGCGCGTCCATGCTTTCATCGCCATCATCGATCCAGCGCATCGGTATGAAGCTGCGGCGGGCCACGTCGTAGTCGACCACCAGCATCTCCTCGGCAAACGCCACCGCGGCCGGATGCACGATGCCATCGCCATCGGCCACCACCGAGGCGCCATCGAACACCACCGCGTCCTGGCCGCCGACGGTGTTGACGTAGACGATGCCGACGCCGGTCTCGCGGCTGCGCTCGGCCAGCAGCGCATCGCGCTGGGCGTGCTTGCCACGTTCATAGGGCGAGGCGTTGGGCACCAGCACCAGCTCGGCGCCGGCCTTGGCCGCACCGGCCAGCGGCTCGGCAAACCAGAGGTCCTCGCAGATCACCAGCCCCAGCTTCACGCCGTTGACCTCGAACACGCAGTCGCCGCCGTCCGGATCGACGTCGAAATAGCGGCGCTCGTCGAACACCGCGTAGTTGGGCAGCTCACGCTTGCGGTAGGTGGTTTCCACCGTCCCCTCGCGCAGCACGCTGGCCGCGTTGTAGACCACCGCGCCGGCGCTCTGCGGCCAGCCGACCACCGCCACGATGCCGTGCGCGGCGGTCGCAATACGCTGCAGCGCCTGCTCGCACTGGCGCAGGAATCCCGGGCGCAGCAGCAGATCTTCCGGCGGATAGCCGCTGACCGCCAGTTCCGGAAAGAGCACCACCTCGGCGCCGTATTCGTCGCGCGCCTCGTGCATCAACTCGATGATGCGGTCGGCGTTGCCCGCCACATCACCGACCGGGAAGTCGAACTGGGCCAGAGCGATGCGAAGCGATTGGGTCATGTCAGCTGCCTTGTTCTGCGGGCATCCCCATGCGGATGCCGGAAAGGAAACACCTGGCGGGCTGCCGCCCGCCCCGTGCAACCGCCGCGCGGATGCACCGGGCCATTATTCCAGATGTGGCCCATTGCCCGCCGTACCGGGGTGCAGCCGGGCGAGGGTCCAAAAGAAAAGGCCGCCCGAAGGCGGCCTTTTCCAGACATCCATGCAGCGGATGGCTTACTTCTTCATCAGCTCGGCAATCGCCGCGCCCAGATCGCCCGGCGAACGGACGGTCTTCACGCCAGCAGCTTCCATCGCGGCGAACTTGCCTTCGGCCGTGCCCTTGCCACCGGAGGCGATCGCACCGGCGTGGCCCATGCGCTTGCCAGCCGGAGCCGAGGCACCGGCGATGAAGCCGACCACCGGCTTCTTGACGTGCTTGGCGATGTACTCGGCGCCGGCTTCCTCGGCGTCGCCGCCGATTTCACCGACCATGATGATGCCTTCGGTCTGCGGGTCTTCGTTGAACAGCTTCAGGCAGTCGACGAAGTTCAGGCCGTTGATCGGGTCGCCGCCGATGCCGATGCAAGTCGACTGGCCCAGGCCCACTTCGGTGGTCTGCTTGACTGCTTCATAGGTCAGCGTGCCCGAGCGCGACACGATACCGATCTTGCCCGGCATGTGGATGTGGCCCGGCATGATGCCGATCTTGCACTCGCCCGGAGTGATGACGCCCGGGCAGTTCGGCCCGATCAGCACGGTGTCCGGATGCGAACGGGTCAGCACGTTCTTCACGCGCAACATGTCCAGCACCGGGATGCCTTCGGTGATGCAGACGATGACCTTGATGCCGGCCGCAGCGGCTTCCAGGATCGCGTCGGCGGCGAAGGCCGGCGGCACGTAGATGACCGAGGCGTCGGCGCCGGTGGCGGCGACGGCATCGGCGACGGTGTTGAACACCGGCAGTTCAAGATGGGTGGTGCCACCCTTGCCCGGGGTCACGCCGCCGACCACCTGGGTGCCGTATTCCAGCATCTGGGTGGCGTGGAAGGTGCCCTGCTGGCCGGTGAAGCCCTGCACGATCACCTTGGTGTTCTTGTTGATCAAAACGCTCATGGGTAATTCCTTGGGGTGTCGTGGATCAGGCAGCAGACTTGACCGCTTCAACGATCTTCTTGGCGCCATCGTTGATGTTGTCAGCCGGGATGATGGCCATGCCGCTGTCACGCAGCAGCTGCTTGCCTTCTTCCACGTTGGTGCCTTCCAGACGGACCACCACCGGAACCTTGACGCCCACTTCCTTGACCGCGGCGATGATGCCTTCGGCGATCATGTCGCAGCGGACGATGCCGCCGAAGATGTTGACGAAGATGCCTTCGACCTTGTCCGAGGACAGGATCAGCTTGAACGCTTCGATCACGCGCTGCTTGTTGGCACCGCCGCCCACGTCCAGGAAGTTGGCCGGCTCGCCGCCGTTGAGCTTGATGACGTCCATGGTGGCCATGGCCAGGCCGGCGCCGTTGACCATGCAGCCGATGTTGCCGTCCATGGTGACGTAGTTGATGTCCAGCTCCGAGGCGATCACTTCGGTCGGGTCTTCCTGGGTCTTGTCGCGCATGGCGACCAGATCCTTGTGGCGGTAGCTGGCGTTGTCGTCGCTGTCGAACTTGCCGTCCAGCGCGTACAGGTTGCCGTCGTCCAGGATCGCCAGCGGGTTGATTTCAACCAGCGCCAGGTCCTTTTCGTTGAACAGGCGGTACAGGTTGACCATGATGCTTGCGAACTGGCCGGCCTGCTTGGCGGTCAGGCCCAGCTTGAAGCCGAAATCGCGACCGTGGTAACCCTGCACGCCTTCAACGAAGTCGACGTTGAGGGTGTGGATTAGCTCCGGGGTCTCGGCGGCGACCTGCTCGATCTCCACGCCACCTTCGCTTGATGCGATATAGCTGATGGTCTTGGTGCCACGGTCCACCAGGACCGACAGGTACAGTTCCTTGACGATCTCACCGGCGGTGGTCACCAGCACCAGGTTGACTGGCAGCTCGACGCCGGCGGTCTGGTAGGTGGCCATCTTGGTGCCGAGCATCTTGGCCGCAGCGGCCTTCACATCGTCGACGGTCTTGCAGAACTTGACGCCGCCGGCCTTGCCGCGACCGCCCGCATGGATCTGCGCCTTGACCATCCAGGGGCCTTCGCCCAGCGACTGGGCAGCGGCAACGGCCTCATCGGCGGTGGCTGCGACCTTGCCGGCCGGGACCGGAATGCCATATTGGGCAAGCAGCTGTTTTGACTGGTATTCGTGGAAATTCATGCGTCACCGTGGGAATAGGAACGACCGCCTCATAAGTCCGCGAGGCCAAAGTGGCCGTCATACAGCGCAGGCGGGCCGGCTATTGTCGCCGACCCCGGGCCGCGGCGCAAAGAAGTCTGTACAAATCATCGGCGCGGGCCCGGTTTTCAAAAGCTTTTCAGTCACTTGCCTGTGAAATTCGACGCAGCCACGGCGCCGCCCGCCACCGGTTCGGCACCTATACTGTGCGCTCGTCGCGAGGAAAGGAGTCCGGCTTGTCCCCCAGCTCATCGCTTATCGATCGCATCGAATCGATCCCGCGACGCGAACTGTATTTCTTCGCGCTCTACCGGCTCCTGGTCGCCAGCCTGATCGCGGCGCTGGTGTTCAGCCCGCTGTCCATGCTGGTTGGCGAGCCCCATCACCCGCGACTGGCGCAGCTGGTCTCCATCGGCTACCTGCTGGTTTCGCTGGGCCTGTTGATCTGGGGCCGCAACGAACGCTGGCTGCAGACCATCGTCCTGTGCAGCGTGATGGTCGACACCGTGGCCGCGATGCTGCTGACCCACGCCCTGCCCGGCGCCAGCGCCGGCATCTCGATGTCGCTGCTGTTCAACATCGCCGCCGCGGCGATGCTGCTGCCGCTCGCGCGCGGCATGCTGGTGGCGCTGGGCGCCAGCTCCGCCACCGTGCTCGAATTCGTCTGGCGCGAGCTGGAGGACGGCAGCAATGCGCGCACCGTGGCCGAACTGGCGATGTTCATCACCAGCTATCTGGCGCTGGCCTGGATCAGCTACCAGATCGGCAACCGTGCACGCCGCAACCAGCAGCTGGCCGAGCAGCGCGGGGCCGAAGTGGCCAACCTGTTCGAGATCAACGAACTGATCATCCGCCGTATGCGGACCGGCGTGCTGGTGGTCGATGGCCACGGCCGCATCACCGTGGCCAACGAGGCCGCCACCGCCCTGCTCGGCGATGCCGGCGGCACCCTGGACGATGGCGAGAACCGGCTGTCGCTGCGCGCGCCCGAACTGGCCAAACGCCTGCAACGCTGGCGCAATGGCTGGCGCGAGGAAGAACTGCCGCTGCAGCTGGCGCCCGACCAGGCCGAGGTGCAGCCGCGCTTCGCCCGGCTGCTGGCCGACAGCGAACTGTCGTTGGTGTTCTTGGATGACACCACCGTCGTTTCGCGCCGCGCCGAATCGCTGACGCTGTCCACGCTGGGGCGTTTTTCCGCCAGCCTGGCCCATGAAATCCGCAATCCGCTGGCGGCAATCAACTACGCCACCCAGCTGCTGGAGGAATCGCCGGATATCGGCGAAGCCGACCGCCGCCTGCTGCAGATCATCCATCACCAGTGCCAGCGCACGAACGGCATTGTCGAAAGCGTGCTCGGCCTGGCGCGGCGCGAACGCGCCAACCCGGAGAACCTGGACCTGGCCAGCTTCGTCCGCCGCTTCGTGCTGGAGTACCGGCAGACCCTGTCCATCGAGACCGACAGCCTGGAAGTCATCATCCGCGAGGCCTCGGTGATGGCGCTGATGGATCCCCGGCACCTGCACCAGGTGCTGACCTCGCTGGTGCACAACGCGCTCAAGTACGGCCGCCTGGCCGAGGAGCCGGCACGGGTCCGCATCCGCGTCGCCTCGGCCGAACGCCACGCCATCATCGATGTGACCGATCGTGGTCCCGGCATCCCCGATGCGGTGGCCGCACAGCTGTTCCGGCCGTTCTACACCACCTCCGAACACGGCACCGGGCTGGGACTGTATATCGCCCGCGAGCTGTGCCGTGCCAACCAGGCACAGCTGGACTACATCTCCGTGCCGGCCGGCGGCGCCTGCTTCCGCCTGACCCTGTCCGCGCCGACCCCAACCCTGACGCACTGATACCCCGGGCACACTCCCGCTGGCGCGAGGTTGGCGGCAACCGGCCTCCTCCGCTATCGTTCCCGCCATGAATGTGACGCACAGCGCCCTGGTCGTCGATGACGAACGCGACATCCGTGAGCTTCTGGTTCTCACCCTTGGCCGGATGGGGCTGCGCATCAGTACCGCGGCCAACCTGGCCGAAGCGCGCGAACTGCTGGCCAGCAACCACTTCGATCTGTGCCTGACCGATATGCGCCTGCCCGACGGCAACGGCATCGAGCTGGTCACCGAGATCACCCGCGACCACCCGCGCACACCGGTGGCGATGATCACCGCCTTTGGCAGCATGGATCTGGCGGTGGAAGCGCTCAAGGCCGGCGCCTTCGACTTCGTCAGCAAGCCGGTGGACATCAGCGTGCTGCGCGGCATGGTCAAGCACGCGCTGGAACTGAACAACACCGAACGCCCCCGCACCCCGGCACCGCCCGAGAATGCCGCGCGCCTGCTCGGCGAATCGGCGGCGATGGACGAACTGCGAGCCACCATCACCAAGGTCGCGCGTAGCCAGGCACCGGTCTACATCCTGGGCGAATCCGGCGTCGGCAAGGAGCTGGTCGCCCGGACCATCCACGAGCAGGGCGCCCGCGCGGCCGGGCCGTTCATTCCGGTCAACTGCGGCGCCATCCCGGGCGAATTGATGGAGAGCGAGTTCTTCGGCCACCGCAAGGGCAGCTTCACCGGTGCCCACGCCGACAAGCCCGGGCTGTTCCAGGCCGCCAACGGCGGCACCCTGTTCCTGGACGAAGTGGCCGAGCTGCCGCTGCAGATGCAGGTCAAACTGCTGCGCGCGATCCAGGAAAAATCGGTGCGCCCGGTGGGCGCGGCGGCCGAAGTTCCGGTGGATGTGCGGATCCTGTCGGCCACCCACAAGGATCTGGCCGAGCTGGTGGAGGATGGACGCTTCCGCCACGACCTGTACTACCGTATCAACGTGATCGAACTGCGCGTGCCGCCGCTGCGCGAACGCCGCAGCGACCTGCCGCAACTGGCGGCGGCCATCCTCAGCCGGCTGGCACACGCACAGGGACAACCCCTGCCTGCGCTGGCCCCCTCCGCCATCGATGCCCTGACCGACTATGCGTTCCCGGGCAACGTACGCGAGCTGGAGAACATCCTGGAGCGCGCGCTGGCGATGGTCGAAGGCGGGCATATTGGCGCCGATGATCTGCGGCTGCCGCACGCCCGGCCGTTCGGTGCCGATGGTGGCAAGGGCGCCGCCCCCCAGGAAGCGGTGATCGATATCGATCCGGCCAATGCCGCGCTGCCCACCTACATCGAGCAGCTGGAGCGCTCCGCGATCCAGAAGGCACTGGAAGAAAACCGCTGGAACAAGACCCGCACCGCCGCGCAGCTGGGCATCACCTTCCGCGCCCTGCGCTACAAGCTGAAAAAGCTGGAAATGGAGTAACCGGCGTCCCGCAGATCGGCAGAGAACTGCAGAAATGGAAAACGCCGGGTAAACCCGGCGTTTTCCATTGGATCACCCGGTCTTGGATCAATCCTTGGTCACGCGATTGATCTCGGCCAGGCTGGTCACACCGTGAGCGGCCTTGAGCAGCGCGGACTGGCGCAAATCATTCACCCCGACCCGCTGCGCGGCCGCGGCGATCTCCATCGCGTTACCGCCCTGCAGCACGATCGAGGCGATCTCGTCGGTCATCGGCATCACCTGGTAGATACCGGTACGGCCCTTGTAACCCTCGGTGCACTCCTCGCACCCCACCGGCTCGTACAGCTGGATACCCTTGTCGATCTGCTCGGCGGTGAAGCCTTCGGCCAGCAGGGCGTTTTCCGGCAGCTGCAGCGGGCGCTTGCAGTTGGAGCACAGCCGGCGGGCCAGACGCTGGGCAATCACCAGCGTCACCGAGGAGGTGATGTTGAACGGCGCGATACCCATGTTCATCAGGCGCGCGATGGTCTGCGGGGCATCGTTGGTATGCAGCGTGGACAGCACCATATGGCCGGTCTGCGCGGCCTTGATCGCGATCTCCGCCGTTTCCAGGTCACGGATTTCACCGACCATGATCACGTCCGGGTCCTGGCGCAGGAACGAGCGCAACGCCGCGGCGAAGGTCATGCCGCGCTTGTTGTTCTGCTGCACCTGGTTCACGCCCGGCAGACGGATTTCCACCGGGTCTTCGGCGGTGGAGATGTTGCGGGTCTCATCGTTGAGGATGCCCAGCGCGGTATACAGCGACACGGTCTTGCCCGAACCGGTCGGGCCGGTCACCAGCACCATGCCGTAGGGCTTGTGGATCGCCTCCAGGAACAGCTTCTGCTGCTCCGGCTCGTAGCCGAGCTTGTCGATGCCCAGCTTGGCCGCGCTGCCATCGAGGATACGCAGCACGATCTTCTCGCCGAACAGGGTCGGCAGCGTGCTGACACGGAAGTCGATCTGCTTGGTCTTGGACAGGTTGAGCTTGATGCGGCCGTCCTGCGGCACCCGTTTTTCGGCGATATCCAGCTGCGACATCACCTTCAGGCGGGCGGCGATGCGCTCGCGCAGCTTCACCGGCGCCTTGGCCACCTGCTTGAGCAGGCCATCGATGCGGAAACGCACCCGGTACTCGTCCTCGTACGGCTCGAAATGGATATCCGAGGCGCCCTTGCGGATCGCATCGACCAGTACCTTGTTGACGAACTTGACCACCGGGGTGTCGTCGCCCTTGGCGTCGATACCGGCGTCGCCACTACCGCCCATGTCCTCATCGCCGGCGGCGACGTCCAGATCGCCCACATCACCGTCGTCGCCGCCCAGCGCGTTGCCGATGCTGTCGTTGCTGGCCAGCCACAGCTCCAGCGTGCGCTTGATCTGCTCCTCGTCCACCAGAATGGACTCGACTACCAGATTGGTGTGGAACTTGATCTCATCCAGCGGCTGGGTCGGGTTGCTGGTGCCCACGAACAGCTTGCCGCCGCGCTTGAACAGCGGCAGCACGCGATGTTTGCGCAGCAGCTCCTCGCTGACCAGCTTGATCGCGCTCTGGCCGGCATCGAAAACCGACACATCCAGCAAAGGCATGCCGAATTCCATCGCATTTGCCGCTGCCATGCTGGCGGCGCTGACCAGCTTCTTGTCCGCCAGCCACTGCGTCAGCGGCACCTTGGCATCGGCCGCCTGGGCCATCGCGGTGCGCGCAGTGGCTTCGTCCAGCGCTCCGTCCTGGACCAGACGCCGGGCGATGCCGGTAATACCCACCAGGTTGGCGGATGCCAGTGTGTTCATGGGATTCCCCCTTCAATCAGACCAGAAAGATACCGCATCCGGCCGCCACGGCGGCTGACGCACTGCCCGGATCGCCCCGCTCCCGCCTTCGCCCTGCCCGGGCACGAAGGGGATTGCCAAGTCGCTGCCGGCCGGTCTACAGCAGGTCGCGGCGCAGCTCCGCCGCCGAGCGCGGCGACAGCAGGCCCGGAGCCACATCGAACACCGTCACCGCGCCCACCTGCCCGGCGCGGTTCATGCGGTAAACCGCCCGCGCATAGGCCACCAGCACGCTGGCGGTGAACTGCGGGTTGCTGTCGAGCTTTAGCGAATACTCCACCACCTGCGAGACATCCTCGGCGGTGCTGCCGCTGCGGATCACAAAGCCGCCATGCGGCATGGCCGAATGCTCACGCGCCAGCTGCTCGGCACTGATGAAATCCACGCGGGTGTCGTACTGGTCAAAGTAATGCGGCATCGACACGATCGCCTGCCGCACCTGTCCGGCATCGGCACCGTCCTCCAACACCACGAAGCAGTGCCTGGTGTGCTTGTCGCGGGTGGACAGGTGCGGCCGCGCGCCGCCACGCACCTGTGCCATGGCCGCGTCCGAGGGCAGCGTGTACTGCACCCCGGCGGCCACGCCCGGCACCCGGCGGATCGCATCGGAATGGCCCTGGCTCAGGCCCCGGCCCCAGAAGGTGTAGGTCTCGCCTTCCGGCAACAGCGCCTCGCCGAACACGCGGTTGAGCGAGAACAGGCCCGGGTCCCAGCCGCAGGCCACCAGCGCGGTACGCCCGGCCGCCCGGGCCGGCGCGTCCACCGCATCGAAGTACTCCGGGATGCGCGCATGGGTGTCGAAGCTGTCCACCGTATTGAAGCGCGCCGCCAACCCCGGCCCCTGCGCCGGCAGGTCGTCCTTGGAGCCGCCGCACAGCACCAGCACGTCGATATCCGCGCGCGGAACGTCCAGCGCTTCGATGCCGTGGACGGGCGTGGCGGCCGACACCGTGGCCACCTGGTCCGGCGGGCGGCGGGTGAACACCCCGGCCAGCACCATGTCCGGATTGCGCGCGATGGCCAATTCCACTCCGCGTCCCAGATTGCCGTAACCCACGATTCCGATGCGGATGGCATCACCCATTGCTGATTCCTGTTTCTGAAGGGGGGACGCGCCTGCCGGCCTGCAACAAGGTGGCGACGCGGGCCGGCATTATCCCTTCACGCACAGTCCGGCGCATCGGGCAGTCGAGTCGCCCGGGTAAGGCCATCGGCCGCACCCGGGTAAACACCGTGGTACAGGCATCGAACAGGCCCGGGTGCGCGCTGCTTACCCGGGCTACACGCCGTATCTGGACGGGGGGCGCGCCTGCCGGCCTGCAACAAGGTGGCGACGCGGACCGGCATTATCCCTTCACGCACAATCCGGCGCATCGGGCAGTCGAGTCGCCCGGGTAAGGCCATCGGCCGCACCCGGGTAAACACCGTGGTACAGGCATCGAACAGGCCCGGGTGCGCGCTGCTTACCCGGGCTACACGCCGTATCTGGACGGGGGGCGCGCCTGCCGGCCTGCAACGAGGTGTCGACGCGGGCCGGCATTATCCATTCACGCGCAGTCCGGCGCATCGGGCAGTATTCCGATGCCGAACCGCGTCCATTTCCTACGCCCGCGTCGGAATTACCCGACAACAGAACGGGGCATTGTCGACGACCCGATACCGGCAAACTCCGATACCCGGAGGCCGCATCAACACCCGCAATAGGCCCTGCCATCAGCCGATGGTTTTCATCGAAGGGATACCGGAATGGGACAAAGCAAAGCCACGCTGGTGCTGCCGGCGGATCAGGTCACCCGCATCAACGAGCTGCTGCTCAACCTGGAGAACGAGCTGGTCCAGCTCACCGCCATGCAGCCGCAACAGCGCCAACGCCTGTTCAAGATGGGCCCGGGCTCGGAAGTGTTTGCCCGGCGTGCACTGGAAGCGCTGGAACAGAACCCGGACATCATTCCGCCCAGCCTGGCTGCGGAACTGCCCGGCGCCAAAGCCGACCTGCAGGGGATCGACCAGTTGCGCCCCATTCTGGACCGGCTCAACCGGCTGTGCAGCCGCGCCTCGGATACCGAAATGGCCTTGGGCAGCGATGTCATGAACGTGGCCCTGGAAGGCTACAACCAGCTCAAGGTCTCCGGCCGTGACAAGGGCCTGGATGCCTTGCGCAACGAGCTGGGGGTCCGCTTCAAGAAGGGCCAGCGCCGCGGCGGCAAGGTACCGGAACCGGCGTAACACCCGGCCCCTCCTCGCGTCGTCATGCACAGGCCGCCTCCGGGCGGCCTGTTTTATTCCCGATAACGCGTAGATACCGGTCGCGCATGCTGACAACCACACAGCGGGCTGAGCACGGCCACTCCACAGCACCGCGGAGCCTCCAGAAGCGTGAACGTCGTAACAAAAAACCTCAGCCGACAAGCAAAAAGCCTCACGTGAGAGACAAAAAGCCTTAGCCGTCAGGCAAAAAGCCTCAACAGAGCAGCAAAAAACCTCACGCGTCAGGCAAACAGCCGTAATCGACGGGCAAAAAGCCTCACGTGACAGATAAAAAGCCTTGTGCGACAGGCAAAAAGCCGCATCCGGCAAGCAAATAACCTCATCGGAGCAACTCACAGCCTCAAGCGACACCCGGGGCTCCCCTATAGCGGATGACAGAGTCGCCCGCGATCTGTGCCGGGACTATGAC
>NZ_LLXS01000014.1:0-38102 GCF_001431585.1 Stenotrophomonas pictorum JCM 9942
CCCGAGCCCGAGCCGGAGCCCCCGTTGCAAACGCTGACAGGCACGTACAGTGGCTTCGCGTCGAGCTTCAGTGGTGGCCGTGCGGCCCTCGGCGGCAGCGCACAGCTGGTTTTCGATGTGACCGCCGGAACGTTCTCCGCGCGCATCGCGCCGATGCAGTGGGAGGGTGCGGCCTACGAGGTCGTCGATGGCCAGTACGTGTCCAACACCGAGTACGGCGCCAGCAACAGCTACGGCACCCTGCAGGTGGCGGTCGAACCGGCGTTGCTGTGTGACTGCGACTACCTCAGCTGGGGCCACTGGGAGGCGTTCGTGCCCGCCAACGGCACCGAGTACAGCGCCGAGCACGGCTACTGGATCGTGGGCAACGTCACTCCCGCTGCGCAGCTGCCCACCGATATCGTCGCCAGCTACAGCGGCCATGCGCTCGGAGCGGTGAGCGATGGCGTCTCCGATACCCGTACCGTCCGGGGCGACTTCAGCGCGACCGTGGATTTCGCCACGGGCACCGGCAGCCTCCAGATCAGCAACTTCGATGGACGCACCTTTGGCGACAGCAATCTGGATATCAACAACATGGCATTGCCGGGCACACCCGATGGCGCCTTTGCGGGAAGCCTGATGGACGACCAGAACAGTTCGCTCAGTGGCGGCTACAGCGCCGGTTTCGCCAGCGATGGCGAGGACAAGGCTGCGGCGATGTTCGGCACCTTCCAGGTCGAGGAGGGCGAATGGTCGGCCAGCGGTATTTTCGGCGGTAACCGTGATGCCGGCGCTGCCAAGTGAGCGGCGGTCGATGACCAGAACGGCAAACGCGCGGCCGCTGCGCCCGGGCAAGGCCCGGCTGCTCTTCGCCGGTGTGCTGGTACTGCTGCTGACGCTGGTGGCGGACGTGGTGCTGCGCGATGGCCTGGCGCGACTGTCGGACCTGCTGTTCGATGCCTTCCAGCGCAGCGCGCCGCGCACGGCTTCGGCCGATCCGGGCGTGGTCGTGGTGGATATCGATGAGGCCTCGCTGCAGCGGGTCGGCCAATGGCCGTGGCCGCGCGACCAGATCGGGCAGCTGGTCGACACCGCCGGTCAGCTGGGCGCGGCCGCCATCGCTTTTGACATGGTGTTCACCGAACCCGATCGCACCTCGCTGGGGCCACAGCTGCAGCGGTTGCGCGCGCAGGGGCTGGATATCCGCCTGCCGCCGCAGCTGGCGCTGGACAACGATGCGCTGTTCGCCGCGACCATCGTCCGTCATCCGGTGGTGATGGGAGTGGCGCCGGCCGATGAAGTCGGCCGTGAGCTGCCACCGCCGCTGGCCGGGCTGTCCTTTGCCGGGACCGATCCGCGTCAGTACCTGCCGGCCGTCCGGGGCGGCCTGTCCAATCTGCCGGTGCTGACCGCGGCCGCCAGCGGCCTTGGCAGTTTTTCGTTTCCGCCGGCCCACGACAACATCATCCGTTCGATGCCGCTGGTGACCGCGGCCGCGGGCCAGCTGTATCCCGGTCTCGGCGTGGAGGCGCTGCGCGTGGCGCAGGGTGCGTCGGGCCTGGTATTGCGTTCCACCGATGCCAGTGGCGAACGCGGCGGCGGGCCGCTGGCGCTGATGTCGGTGAAAGTGGGCGCGCTGGAGTTGCCGGCCTCCGGGCATGGGCATCTGCGCCTGCATTACTCGGGCATGCCGCACATGAGCGTGATTCCGGCATGGCAGCTGCTGCAGTCCGACGCGGCGAGGTTGGCGGCCAAGGTGGAGGGGCGCATCGTGCTGGTGGGAACCTCGGCGATCGGTCTGCGCGATATCGTCGCCACTCCGCTGGCGTCGGCCGCGCCGGGTGTCAACGTGCATGCCGAGCTGATCGACCAGGCCTTGAACCAGCAGTTCCTGCAGCGCCCGGACTGGGCGCGCGGTGCCGAGGTGCTGGTGGCGGTGCTGGGCACGCTGCTGTTGTTGCTGGTACTCAACGGCAGTCGTCCGCTGCTGTCTTCGGCGGTGTTGCTGGGATTGCTGGTCGCGGTGCTCGGCGGCGCATGGTGGGCGTACCGCCGGCACGCCTGGCTGCTGGATCCGCTGCCGGCCGTGTTGTGTCTGTTGGCGGTGTTCCTGACCCTGCTGCCGACGTTGCTGTTCATCGGCAACCGGGAAAAGCGCTTCGTGCGCTCGGCGTTCGGGCGATACCTGTCGCCGGCGCTGGTGGAGCGGCTCTCGCACGACGCCCAGGCGTTGAAGCTGGGTGGCGAGAGCCGCCCGATCACCGTGCTGTTCTCCGATATCCGTGGCTTCACCGCGCTGTCGGAAAACCTGTCGCCTGACGCACTCACCTCGCTGCTCAACCGCTATCTCACGCCGATGACCGATGTGCTGCTGGCCCATGAGGCCACCATCGACAAGTACATCGGCGATGCGATCATGGCGTTCTGGAACGCACCGGTGGATATCGCCGCGCATCCGCGCAAGGCGTGCCTGGCGGCACTGGGCATGGTGGCCGCGGTGGATGCGCTCAACCGTGAAAGTGGCGGGGCGATCCGCATCGGGATCGGACTGAATACCGGCGAGGCCTGCGTCGGCAATCTCGGTTCGCAACAACGCTTTTCCTATTCGGCCATCGGCGACACAGTCAATCTGGCCTCGCGCGTGGAGGGGTTGACCAAGTTCTACGGCGTCACGGTGCTGGTCACCGGGGCGGTGAAAATGCAGGCCACCGATCTGGCCTTCATCGAAGTCGACCGGGTCCGGGTGGTGGGGCGCAGTGAGCCGGTGGTGTTGCATGCGCTGCTGGGAAATGCCGACCTGGTTGCCGACCCGGCATTCCAGCAGTACGCGCAGGCGCATGCGCAGATGCTGGCGCGGTACCGTGCGGCCGAGTTCGATGCGGCCGCTTTGGCGTTGCAGGTGCTGCGCGAATTCCCCGTCGCCGCCTCGCTGGCTGCATTGCATGACCGGTATGCGGACCGGCTCGAGCAGTTGCGGGCTCAACCGCCGGCGCAGTGGGATGGCATCTTCACTGCCACCGCCAAGTAGTGCCAGACTCCAGACCTAGCCCGAGCCGTGTGCGCAGATGGCCCCCTACGACATCCTCCAGACGTTCCTGCTGTTGATCCTCGGCCATGCGGTGGCCGATTACCCGTTGCAGGGCGAATTCCTGGCCCGAGCCAAGAGCCGCTTTTCGCCGATGCAGGGTGTGCCGTGGTACCAGGCGCTGGGCGCACATGCGGTGATCCACGGCGGCGCGGTCGCGCTGATCACCGGCAGTCTGCTGCTGGGCGTGCTGGAGACGGCCAGCCATTGGCTGATCGACGACCTCAAGTGTGGCCGCCGTATCAGCTACAACCGGGACCAGCTGCTGCACGTGCTGTGCAAGGCGTTGTGGCTGGGTGGGCTGCTGTTGTTCGGGCCACTGCCCTGAGGGCGGTCAGTCCTCGAATTCGGGCATGACTTCACCGCGCTGCCAGGCTTGGATGCCTTCCAGGCCACCGGCCTTGTCCAGGAAGCGGCGCGTGTACTCGTAACCGGCCTGTTCCTGCGCGCGGCCGAGTTTGAAGTTCAGCAACCCCATGCCCGGCACGGCCGGCGGTTTGAGCAGCAGGTCGCTGCCCAGCCCGGTGCCGCGCAGCATGCGCCCGGAGGTGATCTGCATCGAACGTGCCGCCACTTCGCCCAGACGCGGGAAGTCATCGTCCCTGCGCTGCCTGCGCAGCAGCTGCCAGGCCAGCGCCAGCCGCGAGGGCACGCGCTCATAGGCGCTCTTGACCTGCCACTCGTTGCCCGGAGAGAGCATCGAGACCATGTTCGGACCGCTCTTGATCGCGCGCATCACCGAGATCGGCACGTTGTTCATGACCCCGCCATCGACCAGCACCTGGCCCTGCGCGTTGATCCATGGCGGCAACGCCACCGGGATCGCGGTGGAAATGCGCAGCGCGTGCCGGGACAGCCCGTGTCGCACCACCTCCAGTTCGTTGGTGGAGAGGTTGGCGCCGACCGCGAAGAAGTTCAGTGGCAGGTCTTCCAGGCGTGAATCACCCAGCTGGTCCTGCATGCAGGCATCCAGATGGCGGTGATCGAGCAGGCTGTACCAGGGCAGGGTGAAGCGCCCCAGCGCCTTGCGCTTGATGAAGAAATGCTCGTAGTCGGCCAGCATCGCATGGGCGTCGTCGCCGGCCGCGTAGGCGTGGGCAACCACCGAGCCGATCGAGGTGCCGCCGATGATGTCCAGTTCAACGCCGGCTTCGCCCAGGGCGCGCAGGGTACCGATGTGCCCGGCCCCCAGCGCGCCGCCGCCGCCGAGCACGGCGCCCAGCGCCCGTCCGGTCAGCAGGCGGGCAACACGGCCGAAGTCACCTGGCCGGTCCAGCGCGACATGGTGATGCAGGTGCAGCGCACGCCCCTGCAGCCAGTGCCGGGTATGGGCGATGGCCGTGCCGGACTGCTCCCGCCACAACAGCAGGCTGGTCTGGCGTGGGCGGAACAGAGGGGCGGCGTAACGCTCCAGCTCGCCCAGCGCCACCGGGCCGGCGTTGGCTTCATCCAGCCGGCCACACAGCAGCAGGTGGTCGCAGTGACGCAGCGCGGCGCGATCCCATGCCGGGTTGCCGTCACCACTGACCAGCAGCAGTGTGCTGCCGCGCTGTTCCTGCCCCCCCAGCCACTGCGACATCAGGCGCTCATCGTCCGCGGCCACATCGCCAGGCAGGTCACGGGCGCGCAGCACGCAGACGCGGCTGCCGCTGTCGCGCAGCGCCTGCACCAGATCGGCCACCAGTGATTCGGGCACTGCCGACTGGCCGGCCGCACACAGGCCGACAGCATCGGCGATGCGCGGTGCCAGCGCCGATGCGGCGGCGGTGGTGGCTGCCAGCCGTCGCCCCAGCGTGCGCAGGATCGACTGGATGAAGTCCGGTTGGGCCGCCGCCAGGCGATCAAAATTCTCGCGGCTCAGTTCCAGTACTTCCGAATCACGGCTGGCCACCACATCGGCAGTGCGGCTCAGGCCGCCGAAGAACGCGATCTCCCCGACCGGCTCGCCGGCACCGATCTCGGCCACCAGATGCCGGCCATCGAGCAAGACCTCGAAGCGCCCACGCAGCACGTAATAGACGTGGTCGGCGCTGTCGCCCTGGCGCACCAGGTGCTCGCCCTTGTGCAGCTCCACCCGTCGCATCTGTGAAAGAACGCTATCGCGCTGCGCCTCGGAAAGACCGCTCAACAAGTCGGGAGGTGACGCGGAAGTAGCGATGTCCACGGGTGTACTCATAGGGAAAGTGGGGCAGGTTGACTGGGCGGTCTTGCAGTGCGGGAGGAAAATACGGAATGACCGGACCGCAACGATACCTGCGCGGCGGTGTTGTCACCATCGGCCCGATGCACCTGGATTTTTCGCCGTTTCCATCACGGTCCGCGGCGTGTCGTGGATTGTCGTTGTTGCGATTGCGCGATACCGGTTCGAAGCGGCGCTGGCGCTCCCTGTGCCAACGGGGTTCAGGCGTGTCGTTTACTCTTTGTGCCCCCCTTGTTCTTCGCTGCCGGTCGCTTCCACGACCGGCGGGCCACGAAATCGCGTATCCGCCCATGCCCCTGTCGCCCATTTCCACTACCCGTTACGCCGCCTCGCTGCGCCTGTCCGTCGCCCCGATGATGGATTGGATATACAGTATAAAAATATCAATATAAATCAATAATATAACTTCATCTTATGAGGGCTTGTGGTGCCTTTGTAGCTCCGAAAGGCGGGGTGCTTGTACTTCTGCTATCAAACTTGCGTGTGTGATTTGCATAGCACTTCCGTGGCCTATTAATCCAAGGGTTAATTGCGGACTTGAAATGCCGCAGCGGAGATGCGAGTGTTGGTGTCAAGCGGAAAGGAGTTCCGCAAAGGCATAGACATGGAGCAAAAGGCTCAGCTATAATGGGCGGCTTGCTGAGGTCGAAGCGCCTAGCACTTTCCCGCAAAGCGGGACATCAATGGAGACGTGTCATGGCTTATGAAATGAGCAACCTACAGAACCTGTTGTTCGGTGCTGATGGCGTGAACGTGTCCAACTTCAAGCTGTTCCCGGGTAGCAACCGCGAAGTTACGGCTGAACAAATTGCCGCAGAGATCTATCGCTCCATCAATGAGTTGGTTGCGAGTGGAGCTGAGGGCGGTTTGGAGACTGTCGGTAACTGAGGAATCGGAACGGAAACAGGGGAGTTGTTCACGGATGAGCTACAGCAATTTGTATGAGCGGTGTCAGGGCCTTGGCGGCGAGAAAATTAGCCGAACGGTTCTGGTGCCGCTCATTTGCGAAGCAGCATCAAAGCCTCGACCGAAGGTAATGCTTAGCAGCTTGAACCCGGAGATTATTCGGGGCTATTTCGTTACTGCTCACTCTGAGCATCCCTTTGCTAAGTTCGCACGGGCTCCTGGTGGGTCTGTGATTGTTGTTGCTCGCGAGATGAACTATTGCTGGAAGCGGTTTGTTGAAGTCAAAGAGATGATGCATCTCTTTGACGAGAATAGTCAGCTTGTTGGCACTGCAGCCGAGCTCGAGTCTCTGATCAACGAGTTCACGGCTCCTCAGCCTGTGCGGTCGAGTGCGCTGCAATCTGAAACGTCCGCTCTTTGGATGGCACTTGGTGTTCTGTGCCCTGAAGTTAAGCGCCAAGAATTTGAACGTGTCCGCGCACAAGGGAAGATCTCTGATGACGAGATTGCTGAGCGTCTGAAGATCCCCAAGCGCTACGTATCACATCTCTTTGATGTTAGGTACAAGCGAAATCTTGAAATGGTTCTCGCTGCCTAAGTAATGCTGATTCAGAAAAAGCCCCGCTTTAGCGGGGCTTTTTCATGATGCTCGCTGCAACTTCCGCCACTGCTTCGTAGCCTCGTCGCGCTGACCGTCGATGTAAGCGGCAAGCACGTCGGCTGCGACCAGCCACGGTGACTTCTGGCTGCCCAAGCGAAACACCGGAACTGGAAGTGACTGACGCGCAGCGCGCTTGTTCGCTTCCTCAGGCTTCATGCCGAAGTGCTGGCAGCACTTCTCCAGAGGGATGTGCCCGGTTCCGAACTCGGCCAGCAGCAGGAAGACGGTGGTTGTGGTCATGGTGCTTTCCTTTCGACCTGTGCGGCGATCGCTTCGTAGCGCTCTGCCTCTGAGATGTAGTGCTTGACCCGTTCGTCGCGGACGGTGGGTGGGAAGTTGTAGGCAAGCTGCGCGTACTCCGCTGCAAGCCGGTTGGCGGCAGCCATGCGGTGTGCGCTGTGGTCGAAGATATCGAGCTGGCCGCGGTCGCTTCTCATGCCGCCATCCTTTCGTGTTGCTGCACGGCGTCCAAGTTCGCGCGGGCCAGCGCCGCTATCGGTGCAGGGCTCACGCTGTTGCCGACCATGCGCACGGCGGCACTCGTGGTCAGCGGGGCACCGTTGGCGGTGCGGTCGATGATGTAGTCCGGCGGGAAGCCTTGGGCTGTGAACAGCTCGCGGGGCTTGAGCATGCGCAGCCGGATGTCGGTGATCACGTAGGGCGTGGTGCCGATCATCACGGTGACCAGTGCCATGCGATCGCGGGTGGTAATCGTGTCCAGCGGATCGCGTACGTCCAGGGCGGTACCGTTGCCGTAGTAGTTGATGAGGAAAGCGGCCACGCGCAGTGCGCCGGCTTCCTGCTCGGGCGATAGCTCGGCCACATCGGCGGTCACCAGGCGCTGCTGGCTTCCGCTGGCGGTGATGGTGCTGACAGGTTTGCGCAGGTCGTGGCCGCTGTTGTCGGCAGCGAACCCGCCGTTGGCCTGCTCGAGAAAGGCGGCCATCAATGCGAGTGAATGAGCAGCGCCCGCGGGTCGTTTGCAGGCGCCCCCTGCGGTGATCGTCGGCAAGGGGGAATGGACCGGTTGGCCAATGCTGTCGCCCTTGAACTTGACGAGCGCCGGCGCCACCACCGCAAAGTGCCCGCCCTTCACCCCAGCGCACTGGGTACGCAGCGGCTCCTGCGCCGACCAGATGCGGCCGCCGTTGCCGGCGTTGGCAAACTCGGTGAGGAAGAATGGCTCGGCGGCATCTATGACGTGTCGCTTCAGGCCCTTGGCGATACGGCGCATGGTGGCGTCGGCCAATGGGCGCGGCCGGTCGAAGATGGAGCGGCCCATGTCGCTGAAGTCGATGCTGTCAGCGGCGGTGACCAGCTTTTTCAGACTGGACGCCTTGCCGTGTGTCGGGCTGGGCCACTGGATCGGTAGGCCATCGCGGCGAGCGAGCAGGAACAGGCGCTCGCGGCTGGTGCCGGCGCCGTAGTCGCTGGCCACCAGCTTTCGCCATTCCACTGCATATCCCAGCGATTCCAGCGCATGCACGAACTGCCGCCAGGTGCGACCGCTGTGGCGCTTGTCCGGGATGAGCTGCTGGTTTTCCACTGGCACACGCTCGCCCGGCTCGGCCAAGCTGCCGTCCATGCGCAGCACGCGGCCGGTGGCTTTGCAGCGCTTGGCCACCAGCGGCCCCCACGTGAGGATCTGCCACACGTTTTCCATGCTGATGATGCGCGGCACGGTGTTGCCGCCGGTGCGCTTGTCGGCTTCCAGCAGCTGGCCCACCCACTTGAGCACCACCCACGACAGCGCCCGCGTCTTGCGGCTGCGCGGCTGGCCGCCCTTGGCCTGGCTGAAGTGCGTGCAATCGGGCGAGGCGTGGAACCAGCCGACTTTGCGGCCGGCCACGTCCACACGCGGATCGGCGTGCCAGATGTCCTCGCGGTGGTGCTGCGTGAGCGGGTGATTCGCCGCGTGCATGCCGATGGCCTGCTCGTCGTGGTTGTAGGCCAGTGCGGGATCAATGCCCAGAGCCTGCTTCAGGCCCTCGCTGGCCCCGCCGCCGCCGGCGAACAGATCCACCACGATCTCGCCGGGGCGCAGCTTGGACAGCTGCGGCAGCGGGAAATTGAAGCGCAGGGAGCCGTCAGCCATCACTTCACCCCCTGCGGGCGGGCGGCGAGATCGTTGGCGAGCAGGTGCAGCATGGCAGCCGCAATGCTGTCGCTGTCATCCGGTCGCACATGCACGACGCCGTAGCCGTCTGCCGTCACGATGATTGAGCCATCTTCCTGACGCTGAAAGCTCCATCCCTCCGGCGCGGCGCGCATGGCGGCAGCTGCTTCACGCAGATGGTCGTGCTGTTCACCATTGAGCGCGTGGCCCCGCGTGTCGTCCGCGAGGGCGTCAAGTGTTTCGGCCAACTCCCTGGCCCGCTGCATGTCGTCAGTCATGGCGCTTCTCCGGTAGGGCCATGACTACAAGCATGGCGGCGAGAAATATCGATTTCTCCAGTGAGTTGTTTGCCATGACTATGCAGACGCACAAAAATCCGATCGAAAACCACTTCATTCCGACACCCCCGCGCCGTGGCTGGCGTCCTGCTCGTTGGAGAAGCAACCGCATGAACTGCACTGCTCGCCCGACTTTGATCCGCAACGCGGGCAGCTCCAAGACCCCACCTCGGCGCTGGTGGCCTGCATTGCGGAAACCAGCAGATCGGCAGCATCGTCCACGGTAGAGTGCATGTGCGACGGGCTTCTGGAGACAGTCACGCCGTCGTCTTTGATGTGCAGCCACATGCAAAACTGGGCTTCGTCACTCTCGTCCCAATCGACACGCAGGTGCGGCGCAATTGCTCGCCAGCGCGCCGCATCCCTCGCATCGCTGCCGCCCTTGGGGCTGGCGTCGGCCTCCCCATTGATCAGCGCGAACAGATGATCGGCCTTTGCTCGCCCTTCTGAATCCGGCGGTAGCGACGCGCGCCAGCACGCTACTGCCATGCGGAACTGTTCAAGGTCGATCCCCGGCGCTGCGGGGGTGCTGGCCAACGCCTTTCCTGCGCGGAACAAGTCAAGCACGGAGTCCCACTCCAACGTTCCGCGCGGATCGTTCTTCCACTTCCGGTGTAGGTCGGTCCATCCACGTTGATACAGAGCGTCGAGCGCAAGATAGAGCGGGTCATTGATGAGGTTGCCCGTATCCAGCTCGCCAACCGGCGCTGCGGGGGTGCAGCCAACCCAGCCGACATAGCCGAGATAATCGACAAGTCCACGACGACCCGTTTCCGGGTTGTATATCGCCACCCCGTTGACGATGAACCCATCGTCCTGCAACTGCATCAGCTTGCGCTTGCCTATCGACTCCATGGCCGGCGCTGCGGCGACGGGGGCGGCGTAGAGCTTCGTGACGGGCCACCCTTTATTCCGCCACCGCTCTGCGACGACTGGATCGAAGGTTGTCGCTGACCTGTCGGTCAGGTGGTCGTCTGTGAACCACGCCGCCGCCTCCTGTGCTGCGGCGACGGAGGCTGCGAAACTGTCGCGGAAACCGAGGAACAGCTTGTATACGGGGCTGTCGTTGCCGCCGGCCAGCTTCCACAGCTGATCAAGCGCCTGATCATATGCATCAAGCCCAGCCTCCTGCGCTGCGGCGGGCTGCTCGTTGTGTGCGCTCATGCGTTGTGTCCCTTCGGGTTGACGGTGGGCCGGCGGCCAGGGAATGAGGTGATGGGCTCGTCGAAGTTGTTGGGCAAAACTTCGGGGCTTTTGCCGGTACGGGCCATCCATTGCTCGATGGTTTCCGGCTGGATGGTTGGCCCCGTTTTTGGCGTGGTGGTTTCCGCGGCTGTGCGTTCGGTGGCGGCAGCCAGGCGGGCGATGTGGGCGCTCTGCTTCTGCGCGCGCAGTTGGGCGCGTTCAAGTGCAGCGCGCTGGCGGGCGTCGCGGGCGAGCTGCTGCTGTGCGATGCGCTGCTCACGGGCGATGCGGCGAGCCTCGGCTCGCTGCTGCTGTTGGGCCTGCCTCGCTGCCTGGCGCTTCAGTCGGGTGGCGGTGCGCTTTGCGTTGTTGCCGGCCGGCTGGT
The DNA here is from genome assembly GCF_001431585.1 of Stenotrophomonas pictorum JCM 9942. Classification (NCBI taxonomy): domain Bacteria; kingdom Pseudomonadati; phylum Pseudomonadota; class Gammaproteobacteria; order Lysobacterales; family Lysobacteraceae; genus Stenotrophomonas; species Stenotrophomonas pictorum. Next base: position 10,859 of record NZ_LLXS01000014.1, read on the forward strand.
GGCGAGGTGTGGCAGTGTGCTTCGCGTCGCGCAGCCAGCGGTAGCGGAGTGGTCGCCCTGGAATGCGCTCCAGCATGCCGTCGCGCGCCTGGTTGTGGATGATGGAGTACATGCGCACGCGGCCCACTTCCGGCGACAGACCGAGCGCGGTGTAGATCTCATCGGCGGAGGCGGTGCCTAGTTGCTTGACGATCTGGCGCACACGTTCGCCGATGGATCGCTTGTCGGCAGCGGTCTCGTCACGCCATTTCAGATAGGCGGCTTCGGCGTTTTTGTAGGCGGTGGCTTGTCGCTCGGCCCACATCTGCCCACGTGGGCGTGGCGCGACGGAGATGTTGCGCTCCTGCGGTTCGCGCAGGATGCGCCAGCGCAGAGGCTTGGCACCTTCGGCGCAGGTAACGATTCCGTCCTGCTTCAGCGCGCGCATGGTGGACCGCACGGCGGCCCGCGTGTAGCTGTCGGTGATCCCCATGGCGAGGCAGATTTCATCGGTGGTGCTGGGACCGTTGGCACGGAGCACGGCGCGGATACCGGCAGACCGATTGGTGCCGCCGCGAATATCGGCCGGAGTGAGGTTGAGTGCGGTCATGCGTCGCACCCCTTGCCGATCTCGCCGCGGCGGCCATCGGCCGTGGCGGTGAAGTCGCGCCAGTGCACCCAGCCCCGCTGCGGGCAGTGGAAGCCCCATTCGCGCAGGATTGGCGTGGTGATGAATAGCGTCCAGCAGGGCGCCGGGCCGCCGTTGATCGTGTTCCACAAGTCAATACGGTGCGCGGTGCGCGGGCCGCTCAGTTTGAGCGAGCCGGGGAAGCGCACGTTGCGCTGGTGGATGCCGCCGGCGGCGATGGTGTGCTCGATGTAGCTGCCGGCTAGCAGCAGCGAGGCCCAGGCCCATGGGTGATCGTGCAGGGCGCGTTCGTCATCGCTGCGCAGGAACTTGTGCAGGTACACGTTGGGTAGGCGCATGCTCAGCCACACGGCGAAACGCTGCCAGCGGGTGCGCTGGGCATCGTCGATATGCCGGTACCAGCCGCGCCACGGGGTGAGATACCAGCGCAGCAGGTACGCGCCAGCGGGATCATCGGCGCCGACGATGAAGTCGGGCGGACGCCGGCCTGCGATGCGGGAGATGAATCTCATTGTGAACATGGAAACGAGGCGGTCGGCGATTTTCAGGGAAGGCATGGATGATTCCTTTCGTATCCGTGGCTCTTGTATTGCTTGTGGCCTTCCGGGAAATCGCAGCACGCTGGGTACTGGTAGCCCGTCAACACACTGATCTCTTGCAGTCGCGGGTGTATCCGGTTGCAGAAGGGGCACATCCATTCCTGCCGACCTTTGTGGTGATAGGCGTGGAGGTTGTTGAAGTGCAGTGCAGCCTGTAGTTTTGCTGCGGCGAGACCTTCGATACGCCGCTTCTCAGCGGCTATCTGCCTAGCCTCCTTCCATGTCTGAAGGATCTCTTTCAGGCGCATGCGTCAACCTCCCGTGCGGCGGCTTCTGCGCCGAGGGCGGCGTAGGCAGTGCGGTCGAGGTGGTCGTCGGCGTGATAACTGCCGGCGGCACCGCGGCTCATCTTCAGCAGCTCCATGAACTGCCAGCCCTGGGATTCGGTGATGTTGGTGCCGAACATGGCGTTGAACGCGGCCACGGTGCGAGCCATGGAGCGCTCGCCGGTGGGCTGTTCGCGCAGCAGGGCGCGCTGGGCGATGTCGTCAGCGGCGGCCGTCAGAATTTGTGGGGCGGTGGGCGCCGTCATGGTGTTTCCACCCCCGCCGCCTTCAGCAGCGCCTTGTTCAGCACGTAGTAGTTGCCACGCGCAGCAATCTGCGGGTGTGCGTTGTTGGTGAGTACCAGGCAGTCGTAGCTTGGGAACGGGCGGCTGCCGTCCCAGTTGTCGACGATGCACTTCATACCGAAGTGCTGGCGCAGCTGCTCAGCGTGATGGGTCTTGCCGCTGCCCTTGGGGCCAAAGACGATGACGGAGCGCTTCACGCGGCCACCGCCTTTTCATTGCCGGCCAGAGTGAGTTGCTGGGCCATACCCACGCCGCGCTCGGTGAGCTTCACCGTGCGTGGGAATTCCGGGTCGTCGAAGGCGACCAGGCCAGCGTTGTCCAGCCAGTTGATGGCGCGCCGGGTGAAGACTTCCACGGTGACGGCCTTGCTGGTCTTGACCTGCACTGGCGTGCTGACGAATCCGCCGCGGGTGCGGCGCAGGGTGTGTCCCTGGGAGGCGAATGCGGCCAGCAGGGCGCGCTTCGCGACGGGTTGGAGGTGCATGTAAGGCTCCGGTAAGTTTGGGCGGGCGCGGACTATTCGGTGACGGACGGCGGATTGGGGCGCAGGAACCCGATACGGCGGCGTCGCAGTGCGCGCCGCCATCGCTTGATGGCGTAGACGACAAGGGCCAGCCACGCGGCCGCGAACACCAGCAGCAGCGAGTGGGCGCTGGTGACCCACGCGCGGTGGATGAGGCACGACAGCACGCCGAGCGCGGTGCCGATCCAGAACAGGGCGACAAGATCAGCGGTCTTCATGCCCAGGCTCCCAGCACTGTGGCGACGCCTGCGCCAAGGGCGAATGCCACACCCGCAATCACCCCCATCAGGACCATGTCCTCGCGTGCGCGCCGCTTCAGCTCGCGCTCAAGAGCGTCGCTCATGCAGCACCGCCGGGCGGGTTTGGTCTGCTTGTGCTGCGACGCTGTATGGACAGCTGCAGCAGTTCGCCGACGACATGGTTTCCCTGCGCGCCATGGCGCTGGGCTTCACGGATGCGTGCGAAGGCCTGGGCATCGCTCACTCCGGCACGGGCGGCGAACTTCCGCGCGGATTGGAAGGTGTGCAGCGTGTAGATGTCGGCGCTCATGCGCGGGACTCCCTTACTTTGACGCCCTGGCGGTCGAGCCAGCGGCAGGCGCGCTGCAGGGCGAGCGGATTGAGTGCGAAGCGGGCACCGCCCACATGCAGGGTGCTGGTGCGAGCGGTGACGCGCCGGGCAACGCTGACGGCAACCTGTTTCGGCGCACCGGCAGTGCTCTGGCCGTAGCGGCCAGCCCACAGAAAGCCGGCGCAGACCATCAGCACCAGGGTTTCCCCGCCATGGCCGGTGGGGAAGTGTTCTTCGATGGGAAGGGTGTTCATGCCGGAACTCCGCTGGTGTTTGCAGCGCTCTGGTGAGGCGCTGCTGCCGCGTTGTGTGTGCAGCGCTCAATGGCATCGGCACGGTCAATTTCGGCGGCGATGTAGCGCTCGCAGAGTTCCCGGGTGGTAGGTGCTTCGATCGCGGGGTAGCCTCGCTCGGCGACACGGCGGTGATGCGCCTGGGTGTCTGCGACGACGCGATCAAAAGCACGGTCGGCGGCGAGCAGGTCGCTCAGTGCCAGGGCGTCCAGCTCTTCGACGGTGGCGTTCGGATCGAAGGCGCGAAAGTCGTCGATGGCGTTGTGATCGAGCACGCGGGCGCGGGGCGTGCCATCAGCGGCATTGAAGCGGTGCAGGAAGATGCGCGTGCTCATGCCCGGGCCTCCGCCGCGGTGTCGCGGGCGAATGCTTCAGCCATACGGCTGGCCACGCCCATGCGGCGGCTGCGGCGCTTCTGGTTCTTGCTGTGTTCGCCAGCACTGCGCCCGCGCAGCAGGATGGCGCGGCGGTGTTCGCGGGCGGCTACGTAAAGCAGGCAGTGCAGTGCGCGCAGCGGCAGGGAGGCCGGTGCGGATACGTCATTTGCGAGTTGCTGCGTGCTCATGGCGCTCTCCGGAAGAGGGAGGGCGCCGGCGGGTCAGTGCGGCCTGGGGAGTGGCCTGCTGCCGGTCAGGGGAGGAGCCGGCAGGGTGGCGACCCGCCGGTCGCCCGCCAGCAGGGACTGCTGGTGGGCACATATAAGCATGCTAATTTTTTGAATGCAAGTGCGCTTATATGTCCGCGTGCTGCATCTCTTGCCAGGTAGTGGCGGGAGTGCTGTGACAAAATGCCCGTTGACCCGCACAGACTCGCCGTCCTGCATACAAAGGGCTGGACAGAACATGCATTCTTTGATTCTTCTCGCGTTGTCATTGACTGCCCAGCCCGACGCTGTGGCACTCAAGCGCATTGACTACCTGCGCTGTCTTTCCAACATGGAGCGTGTCAGCACGGCGCGGCTTATGTCACAACCGGCAAAGAGCGATGAAATCGCGGCGGCGATGTTATGCGTGGATGCATACCGGCAGCTTGATCACCATAAGGCCTCAGAGCTGAAACGTGTATACGAGGCTTTTACTGTGCAGCTTGAGGCCCCATCGGCAGTTGCACATGGGGAGCTGATCTCAGCGTCAACAATCTTTATGCGGGGGCTTTAGAGAGCTCGGCGGACTTCAACATGCTGGGGCTGGAAGATCCCGTTTATTGGGACAGGAGTGCTCAGAACTCTTCTGCTCTGCGCATCAGCGCAGCGCCGAGAACACGCCCGGCGACATGGATGCTTTCAATGTCGCTGGGTGGAATAACTTGGCTGCGGTACTTCGCATTTGTACTGATGACGTGCAGGCCATCAGGCAGCATCTGTAGCCGCTTTACCAGCGTGTAACCGTTCAAATTGATGAGGTAGATACCGTCGCCGTCGAAGAACTCGCGGCGTACATCGACCATCACAACATCACCGTTCTTAATGTCGGGGTACATGGAATCTCCGCGAACTGTCACCAGTTTCACGCGGTCCTTTTCCGGGACAAAGCCAATCTGGCTTCGCACCTGCCATTCTGCGACGTCCATCTCCTGGACTACTTCCGGGAAGTCATCGTTCACTACGCCATAGCCCCCTGAGGCTTCGCCTTCCATAACGCGGAAGCGAACATAGCCCGGTGGTGTCTCACTGTATGAGGCTGACGGGAGGGGATCGTCGCGGCGCTGTGGGCCGCTGCCATCGATCAGCCACTCCAGCCTGAACTCCGGGTAGATCCGGCCCAGCTTGACGGCGGTTTGCCCACTTAGTGACTTCGTCGTTCCATCCTCCAGCTGATAGAGCGCTGACGGAGTTACCCCGGCCTTCCTGGCAGCTTCTGCAGCTTCAGTGAAGCCCGATTCGGTGCGGGCGAGGGTGAGTCGTTGAGCAAGTGACATAGGCATGTAAGCCAGCTTATAGGCAGTGCATCACAGCGTGCTTGCATGTTCAAAAGTAAGCGCGCTAATATCTTGGGCATGAAGACCCCTGAGATCACGAAAGAGCAGGCCATTTCTGCGTACGACGGTAATGCGTCGGCGCTTGCGAGGGCGCTTGGGATCACACCGTCTGCTGTCTACCAGTGGCCTGACGGGGCGATCGATGAGCGTTGGGCGCTGAAACTTGCGTTCGTCCTTAAGCCTGCTGTGTTCGGCCCGGACTCCCCGGAGGCGCGCCGAACCCCGGCCGCCGCGGACGCGACGGCCGAAGCAGCTCCAGCTGTTCCCGTGAGCGAGGCCGCCTGAGTGGCGCACCACGTTGAGCCACTGGCTGATGACCTGGGCAACGCCGATATCGGCGTGCTGCTTGATGAACCCCTGATCGAAGGTGCGGCCGGCTTCGAGCCGGTGCTGACCAGCGACCAGTGGTCGTCCCTTCTCCAGCAGTGCCGCGCCGCTGGCCGGCCGCTGCATCTGTGCGAGGTGCGCTGATATGCGCCGCTTAGACACTGCGAAGACCCTGCGGTTTGCGCTGGCCACTCTGCTGCTGGGAATTGGCATTGGGCTTCTGATCGCGGGAGGTATCGGCCGGCTCAAAGAAGACCGCGACGACAGCGCCCGGACCGGTGCGGATATCGAACCGGCGGAGCGTGGTGAAGCGCAGCGGGGCTGGGTGGTTGGTCATGCCGCGATGTTGGGCGGTGCCCTCTTCCAAAAACACGTTCGCCTGGTGGCTGCATGAACGTTGACGACGCGGCACATGCCGTGGTGCACGACTACCCCGGTGGTAGTGAGAGCCTTGGCCCGCGTGCCGGGATCGGTGCCGCAGTGCTGCGGAGCAAGGTGAACCCGAATGCTGGCACGCATCACCTCACATTGAAGGAGGCGGTGCGAATCACCGGGCTTACCGGCGATATGCGCATCCTGCAGGCGTTCGCGCAGGAATGCGGCCATATCGTGCTGGCAGCCCCCGGAGGCGATGACAGGCACGCAAGTGACATGGCGGTGCTGGAGCTGGTGGCAGCAGTAGGTGGATCCCAGGGCGACCTGTTCGGCTCCATCCATCGCGCACTGGCAGACGGTGAGCTGACACCGGCAGAGTTGGCAGCCATCCATGACTGTGGGCAGGCCGCCATGGCTCGTATTGCTGCACTGCTGCAGCGATTGGGCGGGATGGTGGAAGGATGAAGCGCCATCTCACGCACACGGTGCGCGCACTGATCCGCCGCCGTTGGCGTCCGGCGGACATGCCGGCATGCCGTGCACAGATTGCCGCCGCTGCTGCGGCACTGGACGATGAATCACCAGGTGTGCAGGGCGCTGATGCGTTGGCACTGCGTGAGCAGCTGCGCGTGGATGCGGCAAGGCAACGGCAAAGGGTGATTCCGCTGTATGGCGTTACTGATGTAACGCCCGGTGCGTTACGCGATGAAGGAAAAAGTATCGCCGGTGTGTCACTTGCGCGGGCTACTGAACAAACGCCTGGCGAGGGAGAGTGAGTTATGGCTGCGTGGCTGAAGATGGGCGTTGATCTGCCGGAGAAACCGGAGGTGTGGCAGATCGCTTCGCGCTGCTCGCTCGATCCTGATGCAGTGGTTGGCAAGCTGCTGAAGGTGTGGCGATGGTTCGATTCTCACACCGAGAACGGTAACGCTGCTGGCGTTACGGTTTCGATCATTGATCACGTCGCAACCGCTACAGGTTTCGGTGATGCGATGGTTGCGTGTGGCTGGCTTGAGGCTACTGAAGACGGGCTGAGCCTGCCAAAGTTTGATCGTCACAATGGAGAAACCGCAAAGAAACGGGCACTTACGGCAAAACGCGTCGGTGCGCATCGCGGAAAGGGTAACGCCGACAGTAACGCTTCGAGAGTTACGGAAAGCGTACCTAGAGTAAGAGAAAGAAGTAATACCCCCATAGCCCCCAAGGGGGCCGATGGAAATGATTCAAGCAAGGGCAAAAGCGGTAAGCGGATGACGTGGCTGGAGTTCGCCGCGGCGTGTGCCGATGCCGGCGAGGATCTGTTGCCCGAGGACAACGCTGTGTTCGTCTACGCGGAGAGGATCGGGCTGCCGGGTGAGTTCGTCGGCTTGGCTTGGGGTTGGTTCAAGGCCCGCCATGCGGATAAACGCCAGGTTGGCGTTCGTGGTTGGCGTCAGGCGTTCGGCAACTGCGTCCGGGAGAACTGGGGAAAGCTGTGGTGGGACAACGGCGGTACATGGGAGCTGACCACCGCCGGCAAGCAGGCGCAGCGTGAAGTCCAGGCGCAGGCGGTGGCCGCGTGATGGGGGACGCTGATGGCGGGATGCTGCGACAGGCGCCTTGCGCGATCGACGCTGAGCAGGCTGTGTTGGGCGGCGTGATGCTGGTGAACGAATCGCTGGCAAAGGTGAGCGACTGGCTCAAGTCGACCGACTTCTTCAACGTCGCACACCAGAGGATCTATACGGCGATGCTGGACATGTCGGCATGCGATCCCCCGCGGCCAATGGACGCGGTGAGCATGGCCGACTGGCTGTTGGAGCGCGGCCACGGCGAAAGCATTGATGGTGGTAGTTACCTGACCGAACTGGCGACCACCACGCCCTCGGCGGCGAACATTGTGGCGTATGCGGAGATTGTCAAATCGAAGTCGGTTCAGCGGCAGCTGATTGGCGTCGGCCGTGAGCTGATGGAGCGGGGGTTCTCGCCCCAGGGTGAAGACGTTTCCGTGATCGTTGCGGGTGCCACGCAGCAGCTGGCGGAGCTGCAGGGCGTTCGGCAAGGTTCTGTGAAGGCTGCGAAAGTGGTGGGGAAGCGCTGGTATGAGGCGCTGACGCATCGCTACAACAATGGCGCCGAGCTGCAGGGACTGGCAACGCCCTGGGCGAAATTCAACTCAATCACAAACGGCTTGAAGCCCGGCGAGCTGGTGGTCGTGGCTGCGCGGCCGGCGATGGGTAAGTCGGCATGGGCGGTGAACGTCGCAACGTCGGTGGCTATGCGTGGTCAGCGTGCGTTGATCTTCAATCTGGAGATGACGGACACGGCTATCTACAACCGCGCAGTAGCTTCGCTGACGGATGTGCCGCTGAGCTGGCTGCAGAAGCCAACAGATGATGGTGAAAACTCGCATTGGCCGCGCGTCTCCGCAGCGGTAAAGAGCCTCAATGAGTCAGGGCTGCTGATCGATGACAGCCCTGGGCTGAGCATGGCGCAGATTGCTGCACGGTGCCGGCGCGAGCGCATGAAGGGAAAGCTGGGGTTAGTCGTCATCGACCACCTGCACCTGATCCCACTGCCCGGGAAAACGAAAGAGTCGACAGAGATTGGCGATATCTCAGGTGCGTGCAAGCGACTGGCAAAGGAGATGGATTGTCCGGTGGTGGTGCTGTCGCAGTTGAATCGAGGACTGGAGGCTCGCACGAACAAGCGGCCGCGCATGAGTGACCTTCGAGAGTCGGGGGCCATCGAGCAGGATGCCGACCTGATCGTCTTCCTCTACCGCGACGACTACTACGCGCAGCAGGAGGGAAAGGTCAGCCAGCTCACGGGATTCGTGGAGATGATCATTGCCAAGCAGCGAGAGGGTGAGACGGGAACGGTGTGGGCACGAAACGCATTGGGATTCGGCCGAATCGATGACTTCGAAGGACCGGCGCCGCACATATCCATCGCATCCGAGTCTGGGCGCGGTGGAGGGCTGAACTGATGGCTCTTGCGTGCTGTGTTCCACGGGAATCCATCGGGCCGGCTGGTCATCCCGCTCGTTCAGGTTCGCGGGGACTTCGGGCTGTTCAGGTTCGCGGGTCCTCCTGGAGGGGGGCTGTCACGGGTAATTCGGACCCCGACAAAGCGCTAGTCACAGGGGTTTTCAAGGGGGGTTATGTTGATGCGTGACCTGTCCTCGCCCATGACCCAAGCCGGTTTCGGCGACCTAGTCGGCATCACCCAGCCGGCCGTCAGTGAGCTGGTCCGCCGAAAGATCCTTCCTGACGGCGCAAGTGCCGATGAGTGGCTGCTGGCTTATTGCGACCACCTGCGTGAAATGGCCGCCGGCCGTGGTGGGGAGAGCGGTGCGGAGCTGGTAGCAGAGCGTGCGCGCTTGGCCCGCGAGCAAGCCGACAAGATCGCAATGCAGAACGCGGTCACCCGCGGCGAGCTGGCGCCGGCCTACGTACTGGAGGAGGTGCTTTCCCGCGCCGGTGCCCGTGCGGCGCGTCTGCTGGAAACCATCCCGGGCACGTTGCGCCGCCGGCTGCCGCAGCTCAGCAGCGACGACATCGCCGTCGTCACGGGAATCGTCGCCAAGGCCCGCAACCTCGCCGCATCGATGAAGCTGGCCGACGTGGACACCGACGATGACGCAATGACCCCTGACGATACCGTCCCCGCTGAAGGTGACGCCGAATGAGCCTGCTCAGCGGCGTCGATCCCACCCAGCTGCAGGCCGTAGAGCGCCACCTCGTGCGCGGGCTGTCCGCCTTCGCCGCCCAGGAGCCGGTCACGCTCGAATGGTGGGCGCGCGACAACTTCTATCTGTCTGCCGAATCCAGCTACGTCGAGCAGTCGTGGACGCCCTGGCCGTTCCAGCGGGCCATGATGGCAGTGATGAGCAACGACGATGTGCGCTTCGTCGACATCAAGAAATCCGCTCGCGTCGGTTACACCAAGATCCTGCTCGCCTTCATCGGCTACAACGCCGAGCACCGCCGCCGCAACCAGGCGCTGTGGCAGCCCACCGACGATGACGCCGAGGACTTCGTAAAGTCCGAGCTGGAGCCCATGCTGCGTGACGTGGAGGTCATGCGCAGCGTGTTCCCGTCCTACCTGCATCGGCACAAGGACAACACGCTCCAGCAGAAGAAGTTCATCGGCTCCATGTTGCGTGTGCGCGGCGGAAAGGCAGCAAAGAACTACCGCCGCATCTCCATCGACGTGGCTATGCTCGACGAGCTGGACGCCTTCGACAACGACGTGGAGAAGGAAGGCGCACCCGACTTCCTCGCCGGCAAGCGCTTGGAAGGTGCCACCTTCCCAAAGCTGATCGCCGGAAGTACGCCCAAGCTCAAGGGTTTCAGCCTGATTGATCGCCGATTCGACCAGGCCGACGAGCGCTTCACGCCGCACGTCCACTGCCCGCAGTGCGAAGAGCTACACCCGCTCACCTGGGGCGGAAAGGATGAGCCGCACGGCTTCAAGTTCGAACGCGACGAAGCCGGGGCGTTGCTGGGCGTCTACCACCTGTGCCCGCATTGCGCGTTTCCCATGCGCCAGGGCGATTTCCTCAACGTCGCCGAGCGTGGTGTATGGGTCAATGAACGCGGCGATATCTGGCTCACGGATGAGGGTCGCTTCACTACGACCACCGGCGAGCCGCTGCAGGCGCCGCTGCACGTCGGCTTGCACGTGTGGACCGCCTACAGCCCTACCGTCACCTGGCTGTCGATCGCACAGGACTTCTTCGCCGCCTACGCCAAGCAGCAGGAGGGTGACGATGCGCTGATGAAGGCCTTCGTCAACACCACGCTCGGCTGGGCGTGGGAAGGCGAGATCGAGCGCACCGACGCCGAAGAGCTGCAAGCCCGCGCAGAGCCCTTCCCACTGCGTCACATGCCGCGCGATTGCCTGCTGCTGCTATGTGGCGGCGACACGCAGGGCAACCGCCTCGAGTTCGGTGTGTGGGGCGTTGGCCGCGGTGGTCAGCTGTGGACCATCGACCACCGCGTGATCTTCGGCAACCCCGCGCAGCAAGCTGTGTGGGACGAAGCCGAAGAGTTCCTGCGCACCGCCGAGTACACACACGCCTGCGGTCGCACCCAGCGCATCTACGCCACCGCCATCGACTCCGGTGGTCACCACCCCGATGCCGTCTACGCCTTCGCCCACAAGCTCAAGGCGCTGCGCGTGTTCGCGGTGAAGGGCGCCAGCGGCCAGGAGCGCGCTATCGACAACGGCAACACCCGCGTCGGCTACAAGTGGAACGGCAAGACCGAGCGCAATGGCCCCGTGCTGTGGCACGTCAGCACCAATCTCGCGAAAGATAGGTTCCAGTCGCGCCTTGAAGTAGCTACGCCCGGCCCGGGCTACGTCCACTTTTCCAGCGAGCTGAGTCCGGAGTGGTTCAAGCAGATGGCGGCTGAAGTGCGCGCCACGCGCCGCACCAAGGCCGGCACCGAATCTCGGTGGACGCCCATCCGCAAGCGCAACGAGGTCAAGGACTGCTGCACCTACGCCATCTGGTTGGAAGAGCGCCTCGATCTCTGGTCCCCGCGCAAAACGAAGTGGTGGGACCAGCTGGAGGAACAGGTCCAGCCCGAGAACGACTTGTTCAGCACGCCTCTGCCTGCGCCGGTGCCTGTGGTGGTTGCTGATTCCGCCAAGCCCGCGCCAGTCGCCAGCGTGCCGGCACGTAATTTGGATTCCCGTGAAACATCACAAGAGGATTTCGGCTCCAGCCGATGGAGCGCCCGTCTATGAGCAACACGCGTGATATCGATGCTGTCGAAAACCTGCGCCGTCTGGTCGTGCGCGGCATCGTCGAACAGACCGGGCTCAATGAGGAGCACGCCATGCCGTACGCCACCGCGGTCGTGGCTGTGCTGCAAACAGAGTTCGGCGGCGAGCGGCTCCACATCCCCAAGGCACCTCCGTCAGCCGCCCAGAGCGAGCGACAGCTGCGCATCCAGCGTGACTTGGAGTCCGGTATGCCGGTCAACCAGGTGCGGATTCGCCACGGCGTTTCGCGCTCCACGCTGCATCGCATGTTCCCGGGCGGCCTGCCGAAAAAGAGCGCGTGACAATATGTCTCACACTTCCGGCATAGCGTGAGACAGTTATTTTTTAAGTAATTGATTCTAAAGGCCTGAAAAACACCGGTGTCTCACGTTTCTGGTAACGGGTGAGACAGTAGCGTCGTCAAGCTATGCAACATGGCGACGACCGCACAAACCATGCTGCAGACCTACATCAACGCCGAGCAGGCGGTGCTGTCGGGTCAGTCCTGGCGGATGGGAGAGCGCCAACTCACCCGCGCCGACCTTGCCGAGATCCGCGCCGGGCGTCGTGAATGGGAGGCGCGAGTCGCATCTGAAACCCGCGGCGGCAGTCGCATGTCGGTCGCGCTGGCTGATTTCCGGTGCCGCGAATGAACCGGCTCGATTCTGCCATCGCCGCCATCTCGCCCGGCTGGGGTGCCAGGCGCGCCCACGCCCGCGCAAAAATCGCCGCGTACAGCTCGGCCTACGATGCGGCCAACCCCACACGCCTGCGGGAGTCCGCGCGCGACTACGGTTCCGGCAACACCGTCGTTGCCAGCGGCTCCGTCCGCATTCGCGCGCAGGCCCGCCACCTGGACCGCAACCACGACATCGTGGTCAACGGCTTCAACCAGATGGTGCAGAACGTCATCGGCCGCGACGGTATCGGCATTGAGCCGCAGCCGCGCGATGCCAACGGCAACATCGTGGAATCGCTGGTCGATCAGATCACGCCGCTGTTGCGTGACTTTTGGAAGCGCCCGGAAGTCAGCTGGTGCCACGACTTCGGCGCCGCCCAGCGGCTCATGGCCCGCACCTTGTTCCGCGATGGCGAGTGCCTGTACCAGGACCTGATCGGCCCGGTGCCGTATCTCGACCACGGCACCATCGTGCCGTACAGCATTGAGATGATCGAGCCGGACTTGATGCCGCTCGACCTCAACGATTCCACGCGCAACATCATCCAGGGCGTGGAGCGCAACGCGTGGGGTCGCCCCGTTGCGTACCACCTCTACAAACAGCACCCCGGCGATCCAAACGTGCTGATGCCGCAGATTAAGCGTGTCAGCGCGGATTTCGTGCATCATGCCAAGATGGTGGACCGCATCGGCCAGGTGCGTGGCGTCAGCGTGCTGGCTTCCGTGCTCACCCGGCTGGATGACCTGAAGGACTACGAAGAGTCCGAGCGCGTCGCCGCCAAGATCGCCGCCAGCATGGCCGCCTTCATCATCAAGGGCGATCCGCAGAGCTACGGCGAGAACGAAGACAAGCCGCACGGCCGCCGCATGCGCTTCCAGCCGGGCATGGTGTTCGATGACCTTGTGCAGGGCGAAAGCGTCGGCACGGTCGACACCAACCGCCCAAACCCGAATCTGGAAACCTACCGCAACGGCCAGCTGCGCGCTGTTGCAGGCGGCATGCGCGTGTCGTTTTCCTCGCTGTCCAAGAACTACAACGGCACCTACTCCGCGCAGCGGCAGGAGCTGGTGGAGCAGTACGGCGCCTACGGCGTGCTGGCCTACGAAGTTATTTCGCAGATCGTGCGCCCCATCTACGAGCGCTTCATCCAGGCGGCCATCGCATCGGGTGAGCTGGTGATCCCGGCGGGCGTTTCGCGCGCCACCGTTTCCGATGCCATGTTCATGCCGCCGGTCATGCCGTGGATCAACCCTGTCCACGAAGCCACTGGCCTGCGGATGATGATCCGCGCCGGCATCCGCTCGCTCACGTCTGTCATCAGCGAGCGTGGCGGCCGCATGTACGACACGTTGGAAGAGATCCGCAACGAGCGTGCCTGGGCCAATGAGCTGGGCATCACGCTGGACAGCGATCCAGGGCAGGTCAGCGATTCCGGCGTCGCTCAATCCGTGCAGGCCGATCCGACTCTCCCGCACGTCACCGAGGACACCCAATGAATCACCTTCACCCGCACCGGCTGCACGCCGGAATCGCCCTGGTGCTGGCCGCATCGTTCTCCTTCGACAACATCGGCCTGGAAACGCTGGCGCCGGAGTCGAAAGGCAAATCCGTGCTGGCACTCAATACCACCACCGGTGGCGAGGCCGAGTTGCTGATCTACGGCCCCATCGGCGACTACTACTGGGGCGAAGGCGTCACCGCCATGGGCGTGGTGGAGCAGCTGGCCGGCACCACCGCCAGCGTCATCAACGTGCGCATCAACTCTGATGGCGGCGTTGTCACCGATGGCCTCGCCATCTACAACGCGCTCAAGCAGCACCCGGCCACCATCAATGTCACCGTCGATGGCGTGGCCGCCAGCATCGCCAGCCTCATCGCGATGGCCGGCAGCACCCGTCGCATGCACGCCAACACCATGATGATGGTGCATGGCCCGCAGGGAGGCGGTTGGGGCTTTGCTGGCGACCTGCGCGATCGCGCAGACGCCATCGATGTGTACGGCCGCTCGATGCTGGAGAGCTACTCCGCACGCGCCAAGAACCCGGCCGACATCGAAACGATGCTCACCGACCGCAAGGACCACTGGCTCACCGCGGCCGATGCCGTCGCGCTCGGCCTGGCCGACGAGATCATTCCCGACGTGCAGCCCGAAACCGCAGACAGCAGCGTGGCCGCAGCCGCGTTGCTGTCCTACGTCTCGGCCATCTCCACCACCAGCGGCGCGGTACATGCCTCGCTGCGTCACCGCATCCAGTCGACCACCACGGCGGCTGCTTTCGCCTCGCTTCGCGAGGGACACCAGCGGGCCATCGTTGCCCAACTTGAGGACTCCAGCATGAAACAGCAGTGCCAACTGATCATGGCGCAGGCGGGCACCGCTCCGACTGCTGCCCCCGCGGCCGCCCCGGCAGTTACGGCCCCGGCCACCGCCGTCGCTGCACCGGCAACTCCGGCCCCTGTCGCTGCCGCTCCCGCACCTGTCGCCGCTGCCGGTACCGAGCAGACCGTGAGTGCTGTGCTCGCCGCCATGTCGGCGCGCACCGCGTCCATCCGCACCGTGTTTGCCGGCTTCCGTGACGTGGCCGGCGTCACCGCGCTGGAGAATGAGTGCCTGGGCGATCACACCATCACCGCCGAGGCCGCGCAGGGCAAGCTGCTCGCCAAGCTCGCCGCCGGTGGCCAGCCGCTGAACGGTGGCTTCAACCAGCAGATCACCGACGTGGTGCCGGAAGAAGACAACCAGCGCCGCGCGCAGGTCAATGCGCTGCTGGCCCGCGCCGGCGTCCTTACCGGCGATGCTGCCGTGCAAGCGCGTGACGGCAACCCCTACGTCAATACCACGCTGCTTGGCCTGGCCGAGCAGTCGCTGATCCGCGCCGGCGTCAACACCCGCAGCATGGACCGCGAGGAAATCGCACGCCGCGTGCTGGCCGTGCAGACCACCAGCGATTTCCCGGTGCTGCTGGAAAACACCCTGCACAAGATCCTGATCGGTGCCTACAACCTGCAGGCGTTCACCTGGAACCGCTTCTGCTCCACCGGCACCCTGTCGGATTACCGTCCGCACAACCGCTACCACCTGGCCGGCTTCTCCGACCTCAAGCCGGTCAACGAGGCCGGCGAGTACGAAAACGGCGTGCTGGACGATGGCGAGAAGGAGACCATCAAGGGCGCGCGCAAGGGCCGCATCCTGCAGATCACGCCGGAAGTTCTGGTCAACGACGACCTGGGCGCCTTCGTCCGCATCACCACCGCGCTTGGCCAGGCGGCGGGGCGCACCATCGAGAAGGACGTCTACGCGTTGCTGGCGTTGAACGGCGGTCTCGGCCCGGTGATGAGCGACGGCAAGACGCTGTTCCATGCCGACCACAACAACATCGCCGCCGGCGCCGATATCAGCGTCGATGCGTTCGATGCGATGCGCCAGCTGATCGAGAGCCAGATGGATCCGGGCGGTAACGACTACCTGGACATCACGTTGTCGCGCTTCCTCGGCACCTCCGCGATGAAAGGCAAGGCCGGGCTGGTCAACAACGCCGAGTACAACCCGGATGTCAGCAACAAGTTCCAGCTGCCCAACATCGCGCGGAACACCTTCACCGAGATCATCACCTCGCCGCGCCTGGGCACCGGCAAGGCGTGGTACGGCTTCGCCGATCCGGGCATCGAGCCGGTCATCGAGGTGGCGTTCCTCAATGGTGTGCAGACGCCGGTTCTGGAGCAGGAAAACAACTTCCGCACCGACGGTCTGAGCTGGAAGGTCGTGCACAAGTACGGCGTCGGCGCTGTCGGCTGGCGCGGCGCGGCCCGCAACCCGGGCGCGTAACGGAACAAGCCGGCGGCCTCGAGCCGCCGGCCGCACCGCACACGTTTCGTATCGAATCCAACAACGCCACTTGAGGACCCACGTCATGGCGAAAAACTACAAATTCCCCGGCGCCGTGATCGATATCACCGCTGCCGCCAACCTCGCCAGCGGCCAGGCTGCCATCGTCGGCACGCTGCTCGCCGTAGCCCTGGTGGATATCCCCAGCGGCAGCAAGGGCAGCGCCCAGATCGAGGGTGTCTTCGAGCTTCCCAAGCTGTCCACCGCCGACGTCACCGAAGGTGCCGCGTTGCATTGGGACGTCTCTGCCGGCCAGTTCATCGTTGCCGCCACTGCGGCGGGCGATCTGGAGAACTGCGCGATCGCAATCGCTGCGGCCGGCAATGGCACCACCAAGGTGCTGGCCAAACTCGTGCCGGGTGCCGGCGCGCTGAAGGCATGATCCACGCCCGCCACCGCACACAGACGCCCGGGTGGCGTGTGCGGTGGTGGGGCTTCCAGATGAACCAACAGGGGATGACCGTGCGCAGCGAGGGCCTGACAGAGATGGCAAATCAAACCTCCACTGCCGTCAACGTTGCCAGCAAGGTCACCACCTATGGCGGCAGTGCGGGGGCCGTGTTCTTCGGGCTTACCGCAAACGAAATGGCAGCAGTGAGCGGCGTGGTGATCGGCCTGTTGGGCCTGCTCGTCACCGTGATCTTCAAATACCGCGACGACCGCCGCAACGCCCAGCGCCACGCGCTGGAAATGCGCCGGCTGCAGCGCGAGGTGGACCACCATGTCTGATCGCAGCGCTGTTTCTCCAATGCGTATGGCCGCCGCCGGCCTAGTGCTCAGCGTCGCCGCCTTCGCCGGCTGGGTTGCGAAGGAAGGCGACGGCCCCACGGCCGTTCGTGCTGATGGCCAAGTGGTCCATAAGCCGTATATCCCGACCAAGGGCGATGTGCCAACCATTGGCCACGGCTCCACCCGCTACGAAGACGGCACGCCGGTGCGCCTCACTGATGCGCCGATCACGCGTGCACGTGCCCAGCAGCTCGCCCGAAACCTGCATAGCGAAGAAGAGGTGCGCTTCAAGGCGTCGATTCCCGACGTGTCACTCACGCAGGGCGAGTACGACCTGTATGTCGACTTCACTGGGCAGTTCGGCATCGGCAACTGGCGTAACAGCTCCATGCGCCGCCGCCTGCTGGAAACCCGCACCGCACCCCCGGCCCAGCTGCCAAGCCTGTACCGCGCCGCGTGCGACGCGCTACTGCTGTGGAAGAAGCAAGACGGCCGCGATTGCTCCCTCCCGCAGAACTGGGGCCCGAATGGCTGCAAGGGCGTGTGGACCCGTCAACAGGAACGTCACGCCAAGTGTTTGGCCGAGCAGGTTGCGCCATGAATGTTGATGCTCTGATTCTTCTTCGTTGCCCGGATTGCAAGCGCGAACTCCAGGTGCAGCGCGACGAAATGGACTACCCGGAAGCGGTGCGGGTTGAGGTTCGTTGTGATCAGTGTGACGACGGAGACTTTGCGGAAGTCATGCACTTCGATGCGGACGGACAGCACATCACGCGTGATCCGGACCCCAGGGGTGCCAAATGATCACCCGCTACCTCGCCGCCCTGTTCCTGATTCTGCTCGCCGTTGTCGTCTGGCAGCGCGGCAGTGTCTCCATCGCCCACCGTGCAGCCGACAACGCCGCCGCGGCACGTGACCGCGCCATGACCGAGCGTGATGCAGCCAAGGCCGAGCTGGCCCAGGCCAATACCGTCATCGCCACCGAGCGCGCCAACGCGGCCAAAGCCAGCGCTGTGGCCGCCCAATACGAAAAGGACAAAGCCGATGCGCAAGCCGCTTCTGATCGCCTTGTTGCTGACCTGCGTGCTGGCAACCAGCGGCTGCATGACCGCTGGCAAGCAGCCATCGCCACCAGCGAACTGTCCGCAGCCGCCGCAGCCGGCGCCCTCGCTGATGGTGGCGCCGCAGACCGGTATGAAAGTGCGGGCCGAGCTATTGGCGCCGCCGACGCCTGCGATGCACAAGTGAAGGGACTGCAGGCCTTCGCCCTGCTGTGTAGCGGGGGTGTCCGGTGAGCCTTGTGCGCATCGCGGTTGACGCGGACAACCTGCTGGGCCGCCAGTTCAGTGAGCTGGAGCGGCAGAACCTTGGCTTTGCAGTGATGCAGGCTTGCAACGCCACTGCTTTCGAGATCCGCCAGACCTGGGCACGTACTGCCGGCCGCGTGTTTGATCGCCCCACCGCGTTGACCGTACGTGCCGCCCAGTACAAAAAGGCCACGCCACAGAAGCTGTTTGCAGAGATCTACCTTCGCGACGAAGCCTCAAACGGTACCGCGCCAGCCAAGTATCTGCAGGCGCAGGTGGATGGTGGCCAGCGCCGTAAGAAGGGCTTCGAGGTGCTGCTGCAGCAGAAGGGCGCGATGCCTGCCGGTATGTTCGCTGTCGCTGGCAAGGGCGCGGAGCTGGATCGCTTCGGTAACGTCAAGGCCGGTCAGGTGAGCAAGATCCTCTCGCAGCTTGGCGCGCGGCAAGATCGCTACCAGAACCAGAGCGACACCAGCCAGAAGCGTCGGCGCGCCCGTCGCAAGCGCGGTGGCGAGTATTTCGTTGTGCAGCAGAAGCGTGGCCGGTTGCTGCCTGGTGTCTATGAGCGAATTGAAACCGGTTTCGGCTCTGCTGTGCGCAGCGTGTTCATCTTCACGCGCGATGCGCGCTACAAGCCCCGCTACAACATCTTCGCGCTCGCGCAGCGGGAATGGGACCGGTTGATGCCGTTCTACTTTAACCGCGAGCTGGAAAAGGCGCTCCAGTCGTCCAGGTACCGGGGGCACTCATGAGCCAGAAGGCCTTTCTGCAGGCATTCGACCAGGACGCCATCGGCAGCTTCAAAGCAGCGGGCATGGCCGATGCCGCTATCTACACCGGGCCCGCCACCGGTTCCGCGTCTGTGCCATGTGATGTGTTGGTCGACCGCGGCACGCAGGTGTGGGGCGAAGACGCATCACCGGTCGCCTTGGGCGAAATCAGCATCGCGTTCCAGCGCGTCCAGGTGGTGCCGGAGAAGGGCGGCATCGTCGTGGTCGACGGCGACACCTACCGCCTCACCGACAAGCACAAGGACGACGCATCGCTGGTGCGCTGGCTGGTGGTGCCGCATGGCTGACCTCACGCCGCGCCGCAAGCTGCTGGACGCCTTCGTGCTGAACCTGAAGCGCATCGATGGCACCGGCCCATATCGCACCACCGTCGGCACGGTGGCCACGCTCGAGCCGGGCCAGCTGGATCCGGAGCACGTTGAGGATGGGCTGGCTGTCTACATCGACAAGCAGGAGCGCGCGAGCGACCCGGCCCTGCAGCGCACCCACAGGCTCACCACGGTCGCCATCGTCGTCAAGCGCCAGGGCGGCGAGGCCGCCGAGGAATCGCTCGACGACGTGCTTGAGGACATCGAGCAGGCGATGGAAGGCCGTCAGGTGACGTGGCCGGCCGGCTTCGGGCAGCCAGCCTACCAGTCCATGGAACCCCTGCGCGCGCCAGCCGGTGCCGACTGGATCGGCGCACTCATCCGCTACACCACCAGCATCCCCAAGTTGACCCGTTAACCGCCGCCCCGCGGCACCACTGGAGATTAACAAATGAAAGACCATAGCTACCTGGGCAGCGGCAAACTTCTGATCCGCGAGTACGGCGCCGCCGCCGCGTTCGAAGAGGTGGGCAACTGCTCGGCACTCACCTTCTCGCCGCAGGAAGAGAAGAAGAACCTGGTTGACCACACCAACCCCGGTGGCGGCAATCGGAACGAAGTAGCACGTCTTACCGGTGTGGAGGCTGCCTACACCTTCCACGACTTCGCCGCCGAGAACTTCGCCCGCACCCTGCGCTCATCCGTCACCGCCGTGGCCGCTGGTACCGTCACCGATGAAGAAGTGGTTGCCTACAAGGGTGGCTTTACCCCGCTGTCGAAGGTAGCCACCGGCATCACCGCGGTGAAGGCTGCCGGCGGCGCCACTACGTACTCACCTGGCACCGACTACGAGTTTCGCGATGGCGGCATCTTCATCCCCGCCGGCAGCACCATCACCGCCCCGTTGTCTGGCGCCGCCAATATCAAGGTCACCTATGCCAACGCCGCGCAGAAGGTGGTGGAGGCGCTCACGCAGTCGGCCAAGCAGTACGAAATGCTTTTCGTGGGCCTGAACGAGGCGCAGAGCGGCAAGCGCGTGCGTGTTCATGCGCACAAGGTCAGCGGCGGCCTGCTGGCCAGCATGGGCCTGATCGGCGAAGAGTACGGCGCCGGCGAAGTCACCGGCGGCCTGATGGCCGACACGACGAAGGGCACCGGCCTGTCGCAGTACTTCACCGTCACCATGGAAGACGTGGCATGACGCATCCCGTAACCGCTGACGTGGACGTGCTGGCCCCGGCCAGCACGTCGGTGGGATTTGCAGGGCGGCAGGTGGAGATCCTGCCGATCCCGGTCGGCCGGATTCCCGTGCTCATCCGCACAGCCCGGCCGGTGATCGATGCGCTGATCGCCAACAACGTGCTTACCGGTGAAGGCGACGAGCTTGATATCGACGTGATTCAGATCGTCGACCTGATCGGTGACCACGGCGAGCAGTTCTTCGAAGCGCTCTCGATCGCGGCAGGCGTAAGTGTCGCCGATGTGGAAGCCGCCAACCTCGATGACGTCGTGAGGCTCACGCAGACCTGTGTGCGGGTGAACCGCGATTTTTTTACGAAGAACGTCGTACCCCTCCTGGCCGGCATGGCACGGCAGCTGCCTGGGGTTGGGCCGACGCCCTCCAGCTCCTGATCGAACAAGGGCACAGCTTCAGCGACATCAAGCAGTACACGCTCGGCCAGCTTCGGGCCTTTACCGAAGCGGCCGAGCGCAGCCGGCGCAGGCGGCTGGCGGATGACGCGGTAACCGCACGTGCGGCGCAGTACGACGGCAAAGACTTTTCAGCGTATCTAAAAGGGCTCACCGGCTGATGGCTACCAACCCCAATCTACGTGTACGCATCTCGGCGGACCTGGCTGATATCAAGCAGGGCTTGGCGGTGTTGCGTGGCGATCTGAACAAGCTCAAGACTGACGCTGCGCGATCCGGGCCCGATACGCGGGGCTGGGTGAACGGTTTGAAAGCAGCCCGCGCGCAACTCGTGGGTTTCGTTGCCGCATACGCCTCGCTTCGCTCGCTTGGGGCGATGGCCAAGGTTTCCGACGAGGCGGCCGGCATCTCCGGCCGCCTGCGCCTGGCGACCAAGAGTCAGGAGGAGTTCAACGCCGCGCAGGATGAAACCTTCGATATCGCCCAGCGTACACAGTCCAGCTGGAAGGAAACTGTAGGCCTCTACAACAAGGTTTCCCAGTCTGCGGACCAGGTGGGCCTGAGCCAGCAAAAACAGCTGGAGTTAACGGAGGCTGTCGCCATGGCGCTGGCCATCTCCGGCAGCACCGGTGAGGAAGCGGCCGGCGTGATGCGCCAGTTCGGGCAGGCGCTGGGCAGTGCCCGCGTGCAGGCTGAGGAGTTCAACTCGATCAATGAAGGTGGCCAGCGGATCGTGCAGTCGCTAGCAAAGTATTTCGGCATTGCGACTGGGCAGGTGAAGGCCTATGTGAGTGCCGGAAAGGTTGGTAACAAAGACCTCGCTCAAGCGCTGATCAAAGATTTCGAAGCCCTCCAGGATGAAGCAGCGAAGGTGCCGAAGACGATCAGTGGCGCGTTTAACGAAATCCGAAATTCGTTCGTCAGATTTATGATGGACCAGAACGAAGCTACTGGGTCGACACAGGCCTTCGTTGCTCTTCTGCGGGACATAGCCCGCGATCTGCCCCAGTTCTTTGAGCCGATTCTGACGGTTATGAAGCAAATTGCCGGGGTGATGCGCGAGGGTGAGGAGTCCGCCGAGGGGTTCGGAAGGAAGGCCAGCTGGCTGATCGATCTCGGGCAGACTCTTGGCAGTGTCATCCGCGTGCTGGCTGCCGGCTTCGTGATGCTCAAGAACGTGGTGGAAATCGTCACGGTCATCATGGCGAACCTGTATGCGACCACCTACACGTTAGCCGAAGGGCTGGTTCGAGATCTTGGCGGCGCGTTCAAGGCTCTCGGCAACTCCTGGGATGCGCTGAAAAGTGATGGGCCGGTTGCCGCAGTGAAGGCCTATGCCGCCGGTGTTGGTGATGTCATGGACGACATGACTGCGCGGCGAAGGACGTTGGTCGCTGGGTTCCAGGCAACCGGAGAGATGCTTCGCGCAGATGCTGCGGATCTCAAGCGTGGTGTCACCGCCCTGTTTTCGGATATCGACGCGACGGTGGCCCGCGTGCGTGGCAAGGCCTCCACCGAGGGTGGCGACGGTTCTGGCGGCGGTGGTGGCAAAGGCACCGGCAAGGCCGTTGCCGCGTCCAATGCACTGCTGCGTGATTCGGTCACCCGGGCGCTGGCCGAGCTGGACCGGTTGTATGCCGAGAACGAGATCGGCATGCGGGAGTACTTCGCCACACGGCTGGAACTGCAGCAGCAGTCCATCGATCTGCAGATCGCCCAGGCCCAGGCTGAGTTGGCGGTGACGAAGGAAGCCGGAAAGCGGCAAAAGCTGGAAGAGCAGATCCTGATCCTTCAGCGCGACCGCGCCGACATCGGCGCCAAGGGCGCGCAGGATCAGAAGAAGGCTGAGGACGAACTTGCCAAGTCACTGGGCGACATCAAGTTGCGGCTCATGGAGCTGGACGGCAACACCGGCGCCGTGGAGCGCGCGAAGCTCGAGGCTGAGTACCAAGAGCTGTTCAAAAAGCTCGATGCCAACAGTGATGCCGCCGGCAGGAAGATGGTGGAGAACCTCATTGGCCGGTTGGTAGCCAAAGCTCAGGCGGATGAGCTTAAAGCAGCTGGCGATCGGATATCGGAGGCGCTCCAGGGTAAGGAGAGCAGTATCAGCGCTCAGGTGGCAGGCGGGCTGCTGGGCTATGTGGAGGGTGAGCGCCAGCTCTCAGAAGCGCGCCGGCTCGCAGCTTCAGAGTTCCGTGCGCTGCGTGAGTCGGCGCTCGCGTATCTGGCAACTCTGGATCCGGCAAGTGCAGAGGCCGCCAACGCGCAGTTGCTGCTGCATTCGTTGAATGCAGATATCGCCAATATCGCCGCGTCACAGAATCAGCTGCGTCAGGATGTGGGCGATTCCAGCGTGTCCGCGCTCACCAGTCTGTTCACCAACATCCGCGAGGGCGCGATGTCGGCCGGCGCCATGGTCCGCCAGCTCGCATTGGATTTTGCCCAGTCGCTTTACGACATGCAGGCCAAGGCACTTGCACAGAAGATTGGCGGTGCGCTTGCCAACATGTTCGGCGGCAACAAGGGCGGTGGTGTGGATGCGGGCGCGGTGAAGCTTGGGGCGGCGGCCAGTGCAACGGCTGCAGCTGGCGCGGTTATCCAGTCAGGCGCCACCGCGCTTGGCCTATCAGCTGCCTCGCTGATGACTGCGGCCCAGGCTTTGATGGTGGCCAACTCGGTAGGCGGCATTGCCGGCGTCGCCCACACCGGCGGCGTGGCAGGTCGTATCTCGGTGAAGCGCCGCGTCAGCCCGCTGCTGTTCGGCGCAGCGCCTCGGTATCACAGCGGCGGTATCGCCGGCCTCAAGCCGGACGAAGTGCCCGCCATCCTGCAAACCGGAGAGCGCGTGCTATCGCGCCGCCAGACTGCCATGTATGACGCCACCCTGGCTGCGGGTGCCGGTGCGGACCGTGTCACCACGCCCATCGTCGCCATCGGTGATGACGCGGTGGCCAACGCGCTGGCCAGTGCCGCAGGCGAAAAGGTTGTGTTGACCCACGTTCGCAACAACTGGGAGGGCATCTCGCGTGGCTGAGCCGCAGCTATGGCCATTTGGCGGTGCCGGCAATGTGTACTGGCAGTTGGAGTGGCTGACCGATGTGTTGCAAGCCAGTGCGGGGCTGGCGCATCACCGGCAGCTGCGCGATCACCCGCGCGTGCGCGTCGGCTTCGATGGGCTGGCGACGGGAGGTGACCGTCGCTGGCTGGAGAACCTGCTGGAGCGCAACGGCGGCCGGTCGTGGCGGGTGCCGCTGCCGGGCGTCGGCTTCGTGCTGGCCGCGCCGTTGCCGGTGGGGGCTGGCAGCGCGCCTGGCGCCACTGCCGGCACGTTCATCCGTACCGGGGCGCAGGCGGCGCTGGTATCCGATGACCCGCGCACGGCCGAGGCGGTGGGCGTGGGTGACGTTCTGCCTGCCGGGGTGGTGCTGTCCGCGCCGACTATCTCCCCGCACGGTGCTGGCACACGGGTATTGCCGGTGTTCGCTGGGCGGCTTGGTGGTGCGCCAGTGATTGCGCGCTTTACCGGTGATGCGGCGCCGTGGCGGGTGGAGTTCGATCTGGAGGATCCGCTGCCGATCACCGCCGATGCTGGTGCAGCGCTCTACCGGAACTGGCCGGTGCTGGAGCTGCCGGTGGATTGGTCCACCGATCCAGATTGGCAGCCGCAGCGTGAGTTGCAGGGCGTGGATTACGGCACGGCAAAGCCGGTAGTTTCGGACCTGCTCGGCCAGTCGCGGCCGGTCATCCGGCGGCATTGCACCGCGGCCAATGGCGCTGAAGTGATGCAGCTGCTTGGATTACTGTGGGCGCTGGCAGGCCGCGCTATGCCGGTCTGGGTGCACACACAGGCCCAGGACCTTGTGCTGTCTGGAAGCGCGGGCGCTACCGCGACCACGGTGGACGTGCAGTGGGCTGGTCTTGGCATCGGTCCGCGCCCACCGGGGCGGCGTGACCTGCGTATCGCCCTGCAAGATGGATCCGTTCTCTATCGCCGTGTGACTGCAGTTTCCAGCCCCAATGCGGGCGCCGAGCGCCTCGCGCTTGATGCAGCGCTGGGTGTGCCGGTCTCTCCGGCGGATGTGCGGCAGATTTCGTGGATGGCGCTGTGCACCCAGTCTGCTGACGTGGTGCGCATCAATTGGTGGCGCCACGACGTTGCCGAGGTTGCACTGAGTTTTCAGGCGGTGCCGCATGAGCATTGAGGTGTGTGATGCTGCATGAGCGTTTCGGTCGCAAGCCGGTCCACCTGTTTGTGTTCACTCGCCAGCACCTGGTATGGCGGTATTGCACGGCCGATCGCGACATCGAGGTTGATGGCAAGGTCTACCTGTCAGCGCAGATTGAGCGCAGTGCGATCAAGCAGACGATCGAGCGTGCCAAGGACAAGCTGAGCATCAAGTTCGCGTATCTGCTGGATCCAGACGCTGCGGAATACCCGGTCACCGAGTCGCTGGGTGACAACTGGTATCCCTACGCCCCGCACGACGCGATCGGCGTGGTGTGCATGGAGTTCGATGCCGGCACAGGGGGCGTCCCGAAGGTTGAATGGATCGGGGTGGTCATCCAGCCCAAGTTCGGTGATGCAGAAATTGAACTGACCTGCGAGCCAGGCAATGGCATCAACCGCGCGCGCGGTCAGGGGTCGTGCTGGCAGCGGACTTGCGGTAAGACGCCGTACTCCACCGGCCTGCGCGGCTGCAATCTGGATCGCGCCGTTCTGCAGGTGAGCGGCGAGCTGTCAGCAGCGTCCAGCCAGTGGGTGTCGGCACCGGCCTTTGCGGATTCCGCGTTTACGCTGGCCGGTGGCTTCCTCAGCTGGACTGCCGCAAACGGCTTGCTTATGCGGCGGGAAGTTGCCGCGCATGAGCAAGGAAGCACGCAGCTGGTGCTCGTGCCCGGCGGCCCGAACCCCGCCACGGGCGATGCCGTGATCGCCCTGCCGACCTGCCCGCGTACGTGGCAGGCCTGCGCCGCGCGTGGCAACACCGACAACTACGGCGGCAGCTTGTTCAAGCCGGTCAAGAACCCCGTCGATGGAGTGAGCATGTCATGGGGCTGATGCCTGCAGTCCACCCGCTTCGCAAGAAGGTCGCGGTGATGATCTGGCGGCTGCGCCACTGGTGGCTGGATACGCCGTCGGGCGAGGCAGCGCAGAAGTACGTGTTCGCGTTCTCGGTTCTGGCGAGCGTGATTCAGTTTGTCCGGCTGGCAGTTATGGCACTGATACCGGCGGCGCCGGCCAAGCCAATTGAGGCGATCTGGCCGTTGTGGGTCATCAACCTGATCGTCATGGTCGTTGTGGCGGCGATTTCCTACGCCATGCGGCCCAAGCCAGAAACGCCCAAGCCGCTGGCTGGCGAAGCGCCGACCGTGGAGGACGGGCAAAGCGTGAAGCACCACTTCGGCACCGTATGGGTGGAAGATGAATTCATCCTCGCCTGGAAGGTAACGGGAACTGTACCGATCAAGTCAAAGGGCGGGAAGAAGTGATGGCCGAACTGAGCGTCACCACCGCCCATCTGCGCAGCATTCCCGGCTTTGGCCGCAAGCCGGGGTTCTGCGCTGCTGGTGCGCGTGCCTTCTTCAAGTCGCACGGGCTGGATTACCAGGCTTTCGCTCGCGAAGGCATCCCGGCATCGAAGCTGGAAGCCACCGGCGATGGTCTGGCCCTGGCACTGGTCGCGTGGGCACGCGAATGCGAGGCCGCCGATGGGCGGTAAGAGCAAGAGCGCCACCGTTGGGTACTGGTACGAGGTGGCTTTCCACAGCGGCCTCGGAATTGGCCCGATCGATGCGTACCTGGAATTTCGGGGCGGCGATAAGACCGCATGGCGCGGTGAGGCCACGCAAAGCCAGACGATCCACATCAATGCGCCGAACCTGTGGGGCGGCGAGAAAGATCAGGGCGGCATCGTCGGCTCGGTCGACCTGATGTTCGGCGAAGCCACGCAGCAGCCAAACAGCCGCCTGGCGAGCATCTTCGGACCGCAGCAGCCGGCGTGGCGCGGGTTCGCAACGCTGGCTTTCGCCGGCAAGTACGGGGCTATGAACCCGTACCCGCAGAAGGCCAGCCACAAGATCCGCAAGATCCGTGAGGGCTGGGATGGCGAGTGCTGGTATCCGGGCAAAGCCGCGATCCCGATGCCGACGTGCGCGGGTGGCGACCCCTATATCTATGCGACGTCGCCACTCTATCCCGTGGTCTTCCCGCCGAAGACCGGCGACGTTGCAGCGACAACTCCCTCAGTTATCAGTGGTTCCCTGCGCGACATTTAC
>NZ_LLXS01000015.1:0-12239 GCF_001431585.1 Stenotrophomonas pictorum JCM 9942
CCCTCCGCCGAAACCGCCCCCGCCAAATCCGCCGCCTCCGAAACCACCTCCGCCCCAACCGCCACCGCTGGCGAAACCGCCGCCGGACGTCTTGCCGAAGGACAGCAACAGCGCGGCCACGGCGGCGATACCGCCGCCGAGCATCGACAACAGCACCCAGCCAATACCACCGGCCACCAGGCCCGCTGCCAGCCCACGCGCCGGACGCGGCAGTCGGGAGAGCAACAGCCGCATGAAACCTGCCGCAAAGACGCCGATCATGATCGCGAAGAAGAAGGTCTGATCGCCATTGCCCTCCTCGTTGTTGCGGTTGCTGGCCACCGGCGCCGGCAGCGCCTCGCCCTCGATCAGCCCCACCAGTACCGCCGTGGCGGCGGTAATACCGCCGGCATAATCGTCCTGGCGGAAATGCGGCACCAGATACTCCTGGATCACCCGGTTGGCGATGGCGTCGGGAATGGCCCCCTCCAGCCCGTAGCCCGGCTCGATCCGCACCCTCCGGTCATCCCTGGCCACCACCAGCAGCACCCCATCGTCCACGCCCTTGCGGCCGATGGCCCACTGGTCGAACACCCGGGTGGTGTACTGGGCGATATCCTCCGGCTGGGTGGTCGGCACGATCAGCACCTGCAGCTGGCTGCCCTTGCGTTGCTGCAGGGCCAAGGCCTGCTGCTCGAGCGCCTGCTTCTGTGCCATATCCAGAGTGCCGGTGGTATCGACCACCGGCGAATCCAGCGGCGGAATCGGCGCCAGTTGCTGGGCCGGCAACGCGCCCGCCCAACCCAGGCCAAGCAGGCATAGCAACAGGCCAAAGCGCTGCAGCAATGCGCTCATCGCGCGCGGCTCACTGTGCCGATGCGGGCTGCGGCGGCGTCTGCTGCGGCGCAGCCGGCTGGGTGCCGAAGTTCACCGCCGGCGGCTGTGCGATCTGCGCCTCGTTCTCGACCGTGAAATTGGGTTTGGCCTTGTAACCGAACAGCTTGGCGGTGATCACCTGCGGGAACGAGCGGATGAACGTGTTGTAGTCCTGCACCAGCTGGATATAGCGGCCACGGGCCACGGTGATGCGGTTCTCGGTGCCTTCCAGCTGCGCCTGCAGGTCGCGGAAGTTCTGGTCGGACTTCAGCGTCGGGTAGTTCTCGCTGACCACCAGCAGCCGCGACAGCGCGCTGCCCAGTTCACCTTGCGCCTGCTGGAACTGCTTGAGCGAATCGGCGTCATCGGCATTGACCTGGATCTGCCCGACCTTGGCACGGGCATTGGTAACCTCGGTCAGCACCTGCCGTTCCTGCTGGGCATAACCCTGCACGGTGTTGACCAGGTTGGGAATCAGGTCGGCGCGACGCTTGTACTGGTTCACCACCTCGGACCAGCCGGCCGTGACCGCCTCGTCCTTCTGCTGGATGGCGTTGTAGCCACACCCGGAAATCGAGATCGCCGCGACGACAAGCAACATCAGGCGGAGGTACTGGCGCATGGTCGGATCCTTTGACGGCAGGAGCGCCGAGCATGCCACGGCCGGTGTTCAGCGTGTGCATACGGAAAAGGCCGGCAATGCCGGCCTCTCCGCTCCCTCTTCCGGCCAGTTGGCGGCGAGGGCGATCCTGTCCGGGCTATGCCGGAGACTTACCAGCTGTCCGCGCCCGGCACGTGATGGGCCTTGGCGTTGCGGCGCATCAGCAGGTTCAGCCACTCCACCAGCACCGAGAAACCCATCGCCGCGTAGATGTAGGGCTTGGGCACGTGCACGTCCAGGCCATCCAGCACCAGCACCGCACCGACCAGCAGGATGAAGGCCAGCGCCAGCAGCTTCACGGTCGGATTGGCGTCGATGAAGCGGCCCAGCGGATTGGCCGCCAGCAGCATCACCGCCACCGCCAGCAGCACCGCGCAGACCATCACCGGAATGTGGTCGGCAATGCCCACGGCGGTGATCACCGAATCCAGCGAGAACACGATGTCGATCACCGCGATCTGCGCGATCACCATGCCGAACGTGGCCGACGCCTTGGTGGTCGTCGGGTCGGCATCCTCACCGCCGCTGACCAGCTCGCGGATTTCGGCCACGCCCTTGTAGAGCAGGAACAGGCCACCAATGATCAACACCAGATCCCGGATGGAAATGCCCATCCCGGCAATGTTGAACAGGTTGTTCTCCATATGCGCCAGGAACGCCAGCGACACCAGCAGCAGGATGCGGGTGACGCACGCCACCGCGATACCGACGCGACGGGCCAGCGGACGCTTTTCTTCGGGCAGACGGCCGACCGCAATGGAGATGAACACCAGGTTGTCGATGCCGAGCACGATTTCCAGTGCGCTGAGCATGAACAGGGTGACCCAGACGTTCGGGTCGGCAAGAAGCTCAAAAGACATGCAGAAAATCCTTCAATAAAGCCATAGCGTCACCGCCGCCCGGCGGATGACTTGTCAGAAAAGACGGGGCACCAGGATCAGGCCCCAGCACAGCAGCACATTCATCATCAGCACGAACACGGCCGCCGATCCCATGTCCTTGGCGCGTCCGGCGAGCACGTGATACTCCGGGCCATAGCGCTCGATCACCGCCTCGATGGCCGAGTTGGCCAGCTCCATGGCGATGACCAGCAACATCGAGCCGACCAGCAGCGCGCGCTCCACCGGCGTCTGGCCCAGCCACAGCGCCAGCGGCGCCAGCACCACGAACAGGCACACTTCCAGGCGGAACGAGGATTCATGCATCCAGGCTGCGCACAGCCCCTGCCAGGACCACTTGGCCGCCTTCAGGATACGGGCCGGACCACGGGGCATATGCCCGATCCCATCAGCCATGAGAGCCAGCTCCCGCCGCGCGGCGGCCGACGGACTGCAGAAAAGAAGAGTGCATCACAGCGGGAGCACCGATGTATGTGGATGGCGACCGCGCATTCTGCCACAAGCTTCCGGGCACTTCCCGGGAACCGCCGGCCGGCGCTGTCAGCCGAAGTGGACGGTAGCCGTGGTGCCCTGCCCCGGCGCGCTTTCCAGTTCGATCCGCCAGCCGAAGCGCTCGCACAGCCGGCGCACGATCGACAGCCCCAGCCCGGTCCCCAGCGGACGGGCCGGCTCAGCCCGGAAGAACGGCTCGAACACCCGCGCCAGGCTCTCTTCCGTCATGCCGATGCCGCTGTCGCGCACCACCACCCGGTCATTGCCCACTTCCACCGCGATCGTGCCGGTATCGGTATAGGCGCAGGCATTGCGCAGCAGGTTGCTGACGACAACATGCATCACCCGCGGTGGCGCCAGCAGCAGGTGGTTGTTGCCCACCACTTCCAGCGTCAGCTCGACCGGTCGCCCGGCCAGCATTTCACGGGCGTTATTGACTTCATAACGGACGATATCGGCCACATCGAACCATTCGGCCTGCGGCTCGATATCGGCCTCGCGCGCCAGGATAAGGAAAGCGTCGATCACCGCTTCCATATCACGCCCGGCCCGCTGGATACGGCCCAGACTGCGCTGCAGGCGTGGATCCAGCTCCGGCGTACTCAGCGCCATGTCGCTGGCCATGCGGATCACGGTCAGCGGGGTACGCAGTTCATGGCTGGCGTCGCGGGTGAAGTTCCGCTCGCGGGCGACATGCTGCCCCACCCGGCTGGCCAGCGAATGCAGCGCGGCCGCCAGCTGGCGGGCTTCGCCCTGCACATCGGCCGGCAGCCGCTCCGCCGCCAGTTCGCTGGCATCGGGGTACCGCGGATCCCATTGCGACACCCGCCGCGCCAGCCAGTTGACCGGCGAGACGATCCGCCACGAGGCGCGGTAGGTCAGCCACGACGCGCCGTAGATCCCCAGCAAGGTGATCAATACCGGGACCACGCCAAACCAGAACGCGGCCCGCTGCGCCTGCGAGCGCAGGAACACCAGGTACAGCCGTCCGGCCGGGCGTTGATCGACCAGCACCAGCTGGTCGGCCGCCTTCAGCTCATGGAAGCCGGGTTCCAGCGGGCGCAGGTCCTTGGGCAGGCTCAGACTCGACTGCCCGGTTTCCAGCAGGTAACCGCGGATATTGCGCGTGTTGGGCGGCGGCTGCACCGGCGAGGCCTCGTGCAGCTGCCAGTAGTAATCGGCCTCTTCCTGCAGCACGACATGGACCAGTCCGTGCTTGATGACCAGCGACACCAGATAGCCGCCCAGCAGCACCGCCAGACTGGCCAGCAGTGCCTGCACGATAAAAGCGATCCTGATCTTGCGCGGCAATCCGTGCGCCATTACGGCTCCTGCCGCGAAACGTCGCGACTACCGCCATCGACGGTACTTCCCGGCCGTAACAGAGCACCGGCAAACGCTGTCGCACACGGGGTGCGACAGCCATTCCTGGTTGCCACTACACGTCCCTCTGCCACCCGCCGGTCAACTCATCGGCTGGGCGATGTCGGCGATGCGGTAGCCGGCGCTCTGCACGGTGTGCAGCAGCGGATGGTCGAAAGGCTTGTCGATGATCTTGCGCAGGTTGTACAGGTGGCTGCGCAGGGTATCCGAATCGGGCAGGCCGTTGCCCCAGATCTCCCGCTCGATCTCCTGCCGGGTGACCACCCGCGGCGACTCGCGCATCAGGATGGTGAGCAACCGCAGGCCGATCGGCGACAGCTGCAGTTCGCTGCCGGCGCGGGTGGCGCGGGTGGCGCGCATGCTGACCGGGTCCAGCACCAGGTCGGCGACCTTCAACACCTCGGCCCCGACCTGGCGGCGCTCGCGGCGGATCAGTGCCCGCAGCCGTGCTTCCAGCTCCTGGATCGCAAAGGGTTTGGTCAGATAGTCATCGGCACCGTAGCCCAGCCCGGTGAGCTTGTCGTCCAGCGTGTCGCGGGCGGTCAGCATCAGCACCGGCGTGGATTTGCGCGCTTCATTGCGCAATTTGCGGCAGACCTCGATGCCGTCCAGACGCGGCAGCATCAGATCCAGAACCACCACGTCGTAACTGTTCTCAGCCGCCAGCCGGTAGCCGTCCAGGCCATCGACCGCGTAATCCACTTCGAACCCTTTGCTTTCCAGGTACTCGCCGATCATTTCGGAAATATTGCGGTTGTCCTCGACGACCAGCACCAACCCGGACGATTCCTTTGTCTGTCGCATGGAGCCTCCTAATCTTCAGCTTTGTGAAACATGCCGCATCCGGAGTAGAAAGCGTGTGAAGACCGCCGCAATTCGTGATCACGAAGGTCGCCGGGACCGGAATTCTGTCCGCGATCAGGCACTCCAGGACCGTGCGACCGCCCTATGCTGTGGACCCCCGCCACGCTCAGCGCCCTATGCCCGGCATGCCGATCACCGCCTATCTGTACCCCGTCCTGCTGCTGGTCGCCAGCAACGTCTTCATGACGGTGGCCTGGTACGGCCATCTGAAATTCAAATCGGCGCCGCTGATGACGGTGATCCTGGTCAGCTGGGGTATCGCCTTCTTCGAGTACTGCCTGCAGGTGCCCGGCAACCGCCTGGGCAGCGCGGTGTATTCGGCGCCGCAGCTCAAGGGCATGCAGGAGGTGATCACGCTGGTGGTGTTTGCAGTGTTCTCGGCCACCTATCTGGACCAGCCGCTGAAGTGGAACCACTGGGCGGCCTTCGCGCTCATCGTGGTGGCGGCGCTACTGATGTTCAAGGAATAGCGCCACCACGCTGCCTGACAGGGAAAGGCCCCGCAGTGCGGGGCCCTCCGGATTACTTGATCGACGCCGGCTCAACGAACCGGGCGAATACCGTATCGATCTTCGCCTCATCCACCGCCGCCCCGCCCTGCACGGCCTCGGCCTGTTCGAACAGCGGGATGATCATCGCCATGCCATCGAGTTGTGTTTTCAGATGTACGCCCGAGGCCCTGCCCAGCCATCCCTCCCAGCGCTGGCGCACCTGCGCCCAGAATCCGGCCGTCGCGCTCCAGTAATTGCGAGCGGGGGAGAAATCGACCTCGCTGGTTTTCAGGTAGTCGTTGAAGCCGAATTCGCGGGCGATCTCCACCTGGCGGCCATCGGCATTGCGCTGCACCTTGGTGTTGAACTGCTCATGGGTCCAGCCACCCGGCGTGAGCGTGTGCCGGTTGATCACCACCAGCGCGTTGTAATCGCTGCGCCGGGTGTATTCGCGACGTGGCAGCGGCCGCCAGCTCAGGTCGCTGGTCCAGGTCGGCACGTTGTTGGCGTAGCTCCACCGGCCGGTGCCGCAGTAACGCGGCGCGTCGCTGACCTCGTACACGCACTGGGTCCAGGCGCCTTTGTTGACCGCCGCCGGAATCGTGCGCACCACCCAGGTCTGCTCGGCGCTGAACTCGAAACGGGTGGCCGCCTCATAGACCCAGTCCTGCCGCCAATGCTTGGTGACGTGGCCGCTTTTCCCATCCACCAGCAGATGCTGCAACACGATGCGCTGCGGGCTGTCTTCCACCACGATCACCACCTCGTTGCCACCACTGCGCATGGCCGGGGCGCGCTCGTAGCCGGGTTTGAGCAGCACGGTTTCATCGAAGGCGAAATCCACCGTGTATTCGCCCTGCATCGCCAGGATGCTGGCGCGATCACGCGCGGTGTCCACGGACTGGGCGCTGGCTGCGCCGCTGCTGGCCAACAGCAGCAACGCGCCGGCGGAAAGCAATTTCATGTGTCGTTCCTTTGTGAGGGGTAGCAGAAAGAGAGGGGCCATCCGTGGCCGGGAGAGATCCGTTTGCCGCGGTACCGCGCGCACTACTGCGTGCCGGCGGTATCAGCGCAGCGAAATCACCAGGAAAGCGCCAGGCTGGCCGACACCGTGCGGCCGGGATGGGTGTAGCGATCCAGCACCGGGCTGTTGCCGGCCAGATTGGCGGTGATGCCCGACCAGTCGATGTACTTGCGGTCACCCAGGTTGAACACACCGACATTCACCTTCGCACCGGGCGCGAACTCCCAGTGCGCCATCAGATCCAGCACGCCGTAGCCGCCGGGGCGGTAGGCCGTGGCGCTGGCGATACGGTCCTTGCGGCGCGCGAAGGTACCGGCCAGCTCCATCCCCCACGCATCGCGGTCGTACATCAGCCCGACGCTGCCGCGCAGCGGATCGATCGAGTCCAGCGGCACGTCCTCGGTGCGGTTGTCACCGCGTGACAACGCCACCGCGCTGCGCAGCGACCAGCCTTCCAGCGCGTTGGACAGTTCGCCGAAATCCACCCCGGCCTTCATTTCCGCACCGTAGATCCGCGCATCGGCGATGTTCTGCGACTGGAACACCATCAGCCCCTGGGCGTTGTCACCGACATACCGCTGCGATTCGATGAAGTCGCGGTAGTAGTTGTAGTAGCCGCTCACGCTGACGTAGGCCGTCGGCGCGATGAAGCGCAGCCCCAGCTCCACGCCGTCGCTGGTTTCCGGCTTCAGTTCCGGATTGGGGATGGCGGTGTAGCCGAACATCACGTTGGTGAAACCCAGATTGACGTCGTTGTACGGCGGCGAACGAAAGCCGTGCGAATAGCCGGCAAACAGCGACCACTGCTCGTCAAAGCGCCAGACCGCACCGAACTTCGGCGACACACTGGTCTTGGTCAGCGAGGCCACCGCCATGCCCGGGTTGTCAGCGGCGAAAATCGCATCCAGTTCCGGCTTGAGCCGGTAGTGATCCACGCGGATGCCCGGCACCAGCGACAGCCGCCCGTCGGCCAGACGCATCTCATCCTGGGCGTACAGTCCCAGCTCGGTGGTCTTGCTGACCGGGAAGTCGCGCACCGGGAACACGTCCGGCAGGATCGTGCTGCTCACCGTGCCATTGACCAGCACCTGGAAGCCATCGCGCTTCTGGCGTATTTCGGTCCATGCGCCATCCAAGCCCCAGGTCAGCGCATGCGCCACGCGGCCGGTCTCGAAAGACTTGTCCAGCAACGCCTGCAGACCGTAGACACGCTGGTCGAAATTGAACTGGCGATGGCGGCGGCTGCCATTGGCGCGCTGCTCGTTGGTGACCTGCGTGGTCTCACTGTCCTGGCGATACAGCTGCCAGCGCAGGCTGTCGGCCAACGCGCTGTCGAGCGCATCCATCTCATGGGCGAACGCCACCCGCGCGCGGGTCTGCGTGTCATGCGCGGTCATGCCGGTGGTCGTGGTGCGATCGATCGCCGAATACACATCGGTATCGGTGCGGTCCTCGTTGCCTTCCACGGTCAGGCGGAACCGCTGGTTCTGGTCGTGGGCATAGACCAGCTTGGACAGTACGCTGCGGCCATCGCGCTGCTGCGGGTTGGCGGCGGTGCGGGTGTTGTCACGGCTACGCAGCTCGCCCTGGTTGGCGGTGTCCTGGCCTTGCCGGTGGTTGACGTTGACCATGCCGCTCCAGCGCCCGCCACCGAACGCGGTAGTCGCACTGCCGAGCAGGCCCTGCCAGTCGCCGTCATAGCCGAACTTCAGACCGACGTAACTGCCTTTGCCTTCGCCCAGATAGTCGGCCGGGTCCTTGGTGACGAACGCGACCACCCCGCCCAGTGCATCGGAGCCGTACAGCGAGCTGGCCGGCCCGCGCACGATCTCCACCCGCTTGAGGGTTTCCAGATCGGTGAAATCGCGGTTGGCATTGGCGAAGCTGCCGATGTTGAAGCTCTTCGGCATGGCGATGCCGTCGGTCTGGATCAGCACGCGGTTGCTGTCCAGGCCGCGGATACGGAAGCCGCCCAGTCCGAACCGGGTCACGCTGCGGGTTACCGAAATGCCCGGCTCGTAGCGGACCAGATCGCGGATGTCGTGCACCAGCTGGTTGTCCAGCTGTTCGCGGTCGATCACATCGACCGTGGCGGCGACATCACTGACCGCCCGCGCGGTCCGGGTGGCGGTGACCTGGACGCGGTCGAAATCACGCACATCGGCCGAGGTGGCGGTTTCAGCGTGCGCAGGAGACAACACCGCCCACAGGGCGGCGCTCAGAACAGTTGGACGGATCATGGGTGCCTGGAATCAATCGAAGGAACAGAGCCCGCGGACACAGCAACCGGGTTGCCGAAGCAGGCCGGTGGTGGCCAAGGGAGAGGGGTCGATTCAGGCGGGCATGGCACCAGGACAGGCGCCGGCTGGCAGGAGCGTGCTGCGGAATTACTTGGTCAGGATCAGCTTGTCATTGCTGGTATGGCGCAGACGGTAGAACGTGTCGCCATGCTGGATCAGGATTTCGCGCTGCCCCTTGAGCAGGGCGCCGCTGTCCAGGATTCCTTCACCGGACATCAGCTGGACAGGGCGTTGCGGCAGATGCAGCGTGCGGGAGCGGAGCAGGACAGGTTGGGCGGACATCATCGTGATTCCGTGCTGGGGACGGAGTTTATGATAATGATTCTCAATATCAATGCAAGCATTGACGAGCGACCTCCTCCATCCCGCCCGACCTGCAGCCCTCAGCAGCGGCGTGCGCCCATCTCGCGCACGGCCCGCCGCCTGACGGGCCTCAGGCAAAGGCCGCCTCGATCTTTTTCCAGGCCGCATCCTCCACCCGTGCGACCACATCCAGCGCGCGCAGGTTCTCCTCCAGCTGGCTGACCCGGCTGGCGCCAAGGATCACGCTGGACACGTTGGGATTGCGCAGGCACCAGGCGATGGCCAGCTGGGCCGGCGACTCGCCCAGCTCTGCGGCCACCGCGGTGAAACGCCGGACCTTGCCCAACCGGTCCTCAGCCGGATCACCGAGTACGGCCGCCTGCAACCAGTCCATCGACGAGGTCGCCAGACGGCTGTCGGCGCCGATACCGTCGTTGTACTTGCCGGTCAGCAGGCCCGACGCCAGCGGCGACCAGATCGTGGTACCCAGCCCGGCGTCGCTGTACAACGGCGCGTATTCCTCCTCCACCCGCGTGCGATGCAGCAGGTTGTACTGCGGCTGCTCCATCATCGGCGCATACAGATGATGGGCGCGGGCGAAGGCCACCGCCTCGGCGATCTGCGCCGCCGACCACTCCGAGGTGCCCCAGTACAGCACCTTGCCCTGGCGGATCAGGGTGTCCATGGCCAGCACGGTTTCGCCGATCGGCGTGTCCGGATCCGGGCGATGACAGTAGTACAGGTCCAGATACTCCACGTGCAGGCGTTTGAGCGCGGCGTGGCAGGCGTCGATGACATGCTTGCGCGAGAGCCCGCGCTGCAGGGGATTGGGCGAGGGCACCGCGCCGAAGAACACCTTGCTGGAGACGCAATAGCCATCGCGCGGCAGGCGGAGGTCGCCGATCACATCGCCCATCACCTCCTCGGCGCGTCCCTGGGCGTAGACCTCGGCGTTGTCGAAAAAATTGACCCCGTTGTCCCACGCCGCCGCGATCAGGTTGCGGGCCTCGCTGCGCCCGATCTGGCCACCGAAAGTGACCCAGGCCCCGAACGACAGGGCGGAAAGCTGCAGGCCGGACGAGCCGAGACGACGGTATTGCATGGCGGACTCCTGGGATTTCTGGCGCACCAACCGGCGCGAACGGCCCAGAGTGTAACGGGCCGCGGATACCAGGCCAGGCCGCGAACCTTGCCGAGATCGGCGCAATCGCCGCAATTGCAGGTGCATGCCCTGTTAATTCTTGCCCGACATAGGCCGCTGCTCTAGGCTTGCGTCTTTTGCGGGCACGCCCGGGGATTACTCATGGTCGAAGGTTTTGGCAGGATCGGCTTCGGCCTGTTCGGCCTGGCGGTGCTTCTGGGCATCACCTGGCTGTTTTCCAACAACAAGAAAGCGGTGGACTGGAGGCTGGTGGCCACCGGTATCTCGTTGCAGGTGGCCTTTGCCGCACTGGTGCTGCTGGTTCCCGGCGGCCGTGACGTGTTCGACTGGCTGGGCCAGGGCTTCGTCAAGATCCTGAGTTTCGTCAATGAAGGCTCCAGCTTCATCTTCGGCAGCCTGATGGATGTGCCCAAGTACGGCTTCATCTTCGCCTTCCAGGTGCTGCCCACGATCATCTTCTTCTCCGCGCTGATGGGCGTGATGTACCACCTGGGCGTGATGCAGGCCATCGTCAAGGCCATGGCCTGGGCCATCACCAAGATCATGCGCGTGTCCGGCGCCGAGACCACCAGCGTCTGCGCCAGTGTGTTCATCGGCCAGACCGAAGCGCCGCTGACCGTGCGCCCGTACATCTCCAAGATGACCCAGTCCGAACTGATCACGATGATGATCGGCGGCATGGCGCACATCGCCGGCGGTGTGCTGGCCGCCTACGTGGGCATGCTGGGCGCGGGCGATCCGGCGGCGCAGGCGTTCTACGCCAAACACCTGCTGGCCGCCTCGATCATGGCCGCCCCGGCCACGCTGGTGATCGCCAAGGTGCTGATCCCGGAAACCGGCACCCCGCTGACCCGGGGCACGGTGAAGATGGAAGTGGAGAAGACCTCTTCCAACATCATCGACGCCGCCGCCGGTGCGGGCGATGGCCTGCGTCTGGCGCTGAACATCGGCGCGATGCTGCTGGCCTTCATCGCCCTGATCGCGCTGCTCAACGCGCCACTGACCTGGGTCGGTGAAGTCACCGGTCTGGCCCAGATGATCGGCAAGCCGACCAACCTGTCCACGATCTTCGGCTACGTGCTGGCGCCGATCGCCTGGGTGATCGGCACCCCGTGGGCCGATGCCACTACGGTCGGGTCGCTGATCGGCCAGAAGCTGGTGATCAACGAGTTCGTGGCCTATCTGGAGCTGTCGGAAATCATCAAGGGCAACGTCGCTGGCGTGGTCCTGAGTGACGAAGGCCGCCTGATCGCCACCTACGCGCTGTGCGGTTTCGCCAACTTCAGCTCGATCGCCATCCAGATCGGCGGTATCGGCGGACTGGCCCCGGAGCGTCGCCAGGACCTGGCCAAGTTCGGCCTGCGCGCCGTGCTCGGTGGCACCATCGCCACTTTGATGACGGCCACCATCGCCGGCGTGCTGACCCATTTCGGCTGATCCCCAGCCACTTTCGAGATATGGATTCCATGAGTTCTGTAGTTGTTGCCGGTTCCTTCAATGTCGACCACGTCTGGCGCTGCGATGCCCTGCCCGCGCCAGGGGCGACCATTGCCGGCCGTTACAGTACCGGTCCCGGCGGCAAGGGTTTCAACCAGGCCGTTGCCGCGTGCCGTTCCGGCGCGGACACCCACTTTGTCTGCGCCTTGGGCGAGGACGCCGGCGGAGCCCTGGCGCGCCAGCTGGCCGCCGCCGACGGCCTGGCGCTGGTGGCCGAGGCCAGCAGCGAGCCCACCGGCACCGCGGGCATCTATGTCGATGCGCGCGGCCGCAACTCCATCGTCATCGGCGCCGGCGCCAATGCCTCG